>RXJV01000170.1 GCA_003963075.1 Burkholderiales bacterium | reverse complement strand
GGCCACCGAGATGTTCCTGCGCGACAACCGCGAGGACAGCGACTTCTCCGCCTTCATGAGCGTGTGGTTCTTCGAGGAGCAGAAGCACAGCCTGGTGCTGATGGAATACCTGCGGCGCTTCCGGCCGGACCTGGTGCCGACCGAGGCCGAACTGCACGAGGTGCGCTTCGACTTCGACCCCGCGCCCGCTCTCGAAACCCTGATGCTGCACTTCTGTGGCGAGATCCGGCTGAACCACTGGTACCGGCGTGCCGCCGAGTGGCACACCGAGCCGGTCATCAAGGCCATCTACGAGACCCTGTCGCGCGACGAAGCCCGCCACGGCGGCGCCTACCTGCGCTACATGAAGCGCGCGATGGCCAAGTTCGGCGACGAGGCCCGCGCCGCCTTCGCCAAGGTCGGTGTGCTGATGGCCTCGGCCCGCCGCACGGCCCAGGCCCTGCACCCGACCAATCTGCACGTCAACGCCAAGCTCTTCCCGCGCGACACCATCCAGAGCCGCCTGCCCGACCCCGAGTGGCTGGAACGCTGGCTGGACAGCCAGATCCAGTTCGACAGCGTCTGGGAGAACAAGGTCGTCGAGCGCATCCTGCACAACATGAGCCTGCTGATGGACCGCAGCTTCGCCACCGTGCAGGAGCTCAACCGCTTCCGCAAGGAAATGGCCGCACGGCTCACGCCGCCCGCCGGCGGCCTGTCACCGGCCTGAGCCCGCGTTCGCCGACATCTGCAGAGGCCCCACGGGGCCTCTTTCTTTTTTGTGCGTCCGCCGGGCTCAGCCGCCGCGCTCGCGCTTGAAGACCACGGCGGCAAAGCCGGCGGCGGACAGCGCCGTCCAGCCGAGAAATTGCAGCGAGGCCAGGTCTGACAGCGCACGTGCCAGGTCGCGGCTGGTCCAGGCCCACAGGTCGGCCTGCCGCTGCAAGGCCTCCAACAGGCTGGGGCCGTCGCTGACGAGGCTCTCGCTCAGGCTGACGTTCCAGGCCTTCAACGCGTCCAGCGGCGCACTGATGCCGTAGGCGCCGTGCAGCACGCCTACCGTCACCGCCCCGCCGACCAACACCAGTGGCACGCCCAGCCGCTTCAGCCAGGCCGAGGCGGCCATCAGCACCAGGATCATCGGCAGTAGCCACAGCGTCATCAGCGCCGTGCCGATCAGCCCGCGCAACAGCACCGGCAGTGCGTCGCTGACGACGGCGCCCCAGTGCACCGCACCGACGACACCCGAGCCGCCTTCCGCCGCGAGCACGGCGGCGCCGATTGGCAGGCCGAGCACGGCGCCCGCCACCGCGCCGCCCAGGGGCGCCAGCCATCCATGGGCCAGCACCGTGGCCGCCACGCTCTCGCTCGAACGGCCCGGCAGTGAAAGCCAGAACTCGATCGAGCGATCCTGCATGTCACGCCGGGCCAGGCCCGGCAACTGGAACAGCGCCACCAGCAGGCACACACCGTAGCCAGCCAGCGCGCTGACGAGCACGGCGGACAAGGCAACCAGCTGCGCCTGCTCCAAAGGCAGGCCTTCGACCTTGCCGATGGGCGTCAACACCAGGGCCAGCAGCGGCGGCGCCAGCGCCGCGATCAGCCAGCCGCGCTTGTGCTGCATCCATTCGCGCAGCAACAGGGTCGGGATGTGGGTGTTCATGGCGTCTCCTTCACGCTTGCTTCGGGTTCAGCGCCGGGTTGCGGGTCAGCGCCATGAAGAGGTCAACCAGGCTGGGGCGAACGCGCTGGCCCAGCTGGACCAGATGCTCGGGCGGTGTGCCGTCGAACAGGCTTGTCGTGCGCCCCAGCTCGCGGTAGCGCAGCAGCGGGTGGGCGGCCGCCATCGCCTCGGCCGCGGCCGGGTCGTGGTTCAGCGCCACGAAGCGGCGGTCGATGTCCTCCAGGCTGATCGCCAAGGCCACGCGGCCTTCGTCCAGCATGATCACGTCGCTCAGCAGCGCCTCCACCTCCTCCACCTGGTGGGTGGAGATCAGCACGCTGCGCTCGCCGTCGCACCACTCATCGATCAGCATCTCGTAGAAGCTCTTGCGCGACACCACGTCCAGGCCCAGGGTCGGCTCATCCAGGATCATCAGCTTGGCGTCGATGGCCGCGATCAGCGCCAGATGCGTCTGGGCCACCATGCCCTTGGACAGGCTCTTGACCTTGTCGTTCTCGCTCACGCTCGTGCGCTTGAGCAGTGCCCGGGCGCGCTCCGCCGAGAACTTGGGCTGCAGCCCGCTCATCAGCGTCATCAGCTCACTCACCCGCGCCCAGCGCGGCAGCACCGCCACGTCGGGGATATAGCTCAGCTGCTCCAGCAACTTCTGGCGGTCCTGCCTCGGCCGCAGACCCAGCACCGTCAGATCGCCCTGCACCGGCAGCAGGCCCACCAGCGCCTTCATCAGCGAGGTCTTGCCGGCGCCGTTGTGCCCCAGCAGGCCGACGACGCGGCCCTTGGGCACCTTGACGGACACATCGTTCAGCGCCGTCTTGCTGCCGAAACGCAGCGTCAGATGGTTGGCGTCGATCAGGTTCATGTTTGCTCCCAGTTCAGATCCTTGGCGGTCAGTCCGAGCCGCTTGAGCCGGGCGCGCAGTGCCGGCCAGTCCCGTTGCAGGAAGCGCTCGCGCTCCTGGCGCAGCAGCCGCTCACGTGCGCCGGTCGTGACGAACATCCCCAGCCCGCGGCGCGGCTCGATCAGGCCGTGATCGCTGAGCGCCTGCAGCGCGCGCGTCACCGTCAGCGGATTGATGACGTACTGGCTGGCGAGCTGGCGCACCGAGGGCAAGGCCTCGCCTTCAGGGGGGCTGCCGTCCAGCAACTGCACGGCCAGGCGGTCGGCAAGCTGCTGGTAGATCGGCGCCTGGTCGGTCCAGGTGGGAGTCATGAGCGCTCCGGGGTGTATTGCTGATGTAGCACACCATATCGCCGACCGCGCCGAGGCCCAAGGCGTGCGCGACGAACTGCAGATTCGGCGGGATGGCCTGCTTTGTGTCGGTTCTCATTGAGTCCCGTCCAGCGTCGGGGTGACATTCTTCTGCAGCGACATAAGAAGCCGAAGGCTTCGCCAAGGGTTAATCGCCCGCCGCGGTGCCCCCCGGCTGGGCCTCACGCGGCGACCCGCGCTCACCTCATGGAACCGAAGCGCACGTTGGCGGCTCACGGCGTGCACCCCAACCTACCGAGCTCAGCAGTTGGGCAGTGCGCGACTGAAGTCAGTCACACGAGGTAGTTTGAAGCGGTCGCGGCTGTCAGCATTCAGCAGCGCCCCCTCCAGAAGCAGCCCGCCTCTGGGCGTTAGGCGCGCCGTGACCTCAGCCCCGCTGTAGGGCTTGGGCATGGCGAAACGGATGGTGCCCAAGACAGCATTGATTGCGACTGGCCAAACCCGAAGCGGCTGCTCAGACTCCAGTTCAAGCACCAGGTCATCGACATCGCCGATTCGACGCAGAGTCACCCGCAAGCCGTAGAGATCACCGCTCTGCTCGCTAACGCACAGGCTAGAGAACATCACGATTCCATGCCTCGGCAATGAAGCAGCGGTGGCGGAGAAGGCCCCCAGCAGCATGACCGTAGCCAAGGCCATGGATTTCATGCCCTCACCTCCCCCTGCCCCAACACCACCCACTTCATCGACGTCAGCCCCTCCAGCCCCACCGGCCCGCGGGCGTGGAACTTGTCGGTGGAGATGCCGATCTCGGCCCCCAGCCCGTACTCGAAGCCATCGGCAAAGCGCGTGCTGGCATTGACCATCACGCTGGCCGAATCCACCTCGCGCAGGAAGCGCATTGCGTTCGGGTGGTTGGTCGTCAGGATCGCATCGGTGTGGTGCGAGCCATAGTGGTTGATGTGCGCGATCGCCTCGTCCAGCGAATCGACCACCTTGATGCTGATGATGGGCGCGAGGTATTCGGTGGACCAGTCTTCCTCGGTGGCGGGCACGGCGCCGGGCACCAGGGCCAGCGTGCGCAGGCAGCCGCGCATCTCCACGCCCTTGGCCTTGAAGACTGCGGCGATGCGCGGCAGAAAGGCCGCGGCCTGGGCCGCATGCACCAGCAGGGACTCGGTCGCGTTGCAGGGGCTGTACTTCTGGGTCTTGGCGTTGTCGACCACCCTGACCGCGAGGTCGAGGTCCACCGCCTCGTCGACATAGCTGTGGCAGTTGCCGTCCAGGTGCTTGATGACCGGCACCTTGGCCTCGGCCGAGATGCGCTCGATCAGGCCCTTGCCGCCGCGCGGGATGATCACGTCCACCCACTGCGGCCGGCTGATCAGCAGGCCCACGGCGGCGCGGTCGATGGTGTTGACCAGCTGCACGGCAGTGCGTGGCAGGCCGGCCTCTTGCAGCGACGCGGCCACCAGCTCGGCCAGCGCGAGGTTGGAGTGCAAGGCCTCGGAGCCGCCGCGCAGGATGCAGGCATTGCCGCTCTTGATCGCCAGCGACGCAGCCTCGATGGTCACATTGGGGCGGCTCTCGTAGATCATGCCGAACACGCCCAGCGGCACGCGCATCTGGCCCACGCTGATGCCGCTCGGGCGGCGCTTCACGCCGGTGATCTCGCCGATGGGGTCGGGCATGGCGGCGATCTGCTCGCAGCCTTCGGCCACGGTGGCCACGGTCTTGGCGTCGAGCTTGAGGCGGTCGCGCAGTGGGCCGCTCAGCGCGGCGGCACCGGCCAGGTCGCGGGCGTTCGCTTCGGCCAGCGCCGGGCCGGCCTCGCGCAGACGGCGGGCCAGGGCCAGCAGCGCACTGTCCTTGGCGGCCGTGGAGGCGGCGGCCATCTGCGTGGCGGCGGCGCGGGCGGCGCGGCCGAGGTCGTCCATGTAGGCGGCGAGTGACATGCCCGGATTTTCACTGAGTGCGGCGCGCGCGAAGGCTGGCGGGCCGTCGCCCACAATGGCCCGCACAGGCCCTCTGTCCGGGGCCGGGAGGCCCACGATGGCATCGACTTCGCGCCGCACACAGCCCCGCTTCACCGGACCCGAACCGCTCGGCCGCCGCCGGCTGCTGGGGGCCGGCCTGGCCGTCCTGGCGCCGTGGCCGGCCGGCGCCCAGGACGCCTGGCCTGCCAAGCCCCTGCATGTGGTGGTGCCGTTCGGGCCCGGCGGCGCGAACGACATCGTGGCGCGTGCGGTGATGGAGGCCACGGCGCGCGCGCTGGGCCAGCCGGTGGTGATCGAGAACCGCCCCGGCGGCGGCTCGACGGTCGGTGCCAGCTATGTCGCCAAGGCCGCACCGGACGGCTACACCTTCCTGGCCCCGGCCGCCGGCGTCATCACCAACCCGATGATCCGCGCCCGCATGCCCTACGAGGAGGGCGACCTGCTGCCGGTGGTGCTGATGGCGGTCAGCCCCTCGGTCATCGTCGTGGCGCCCGACTCGCCGATCCAGGACCTCAAGGGCCTGATCGCCGCGTCCCAGCAGGGCGCGGGCCTGAACTTCGCGACCGCCGGCACCGGCAGCACGCCGCATTTCGTCGCCGAGATGCTGAAGCTGCGCGCCCGCGCCAAGCTGCAGGTGGTGCCCTACAAGAGCGGCTCCGAAGGCATGACGGCCGTGGTCGCCAAGCAGGTGGACGCCACCTCCGAGGCCAGCCCCGTGGTGCTGCCGATGATCAAGGCGGGCCGGCTGCGCGCCATCGCCTCCACCTGGAGCCGGCGCATCGCCGCGTTGCCCGACATTGCCACCGCGCAGGAGCAGGGCTTCGCGGACATCGTCATCGGCCACTGGTCCGGCGTGTTCGCCCCCAAGGGCACGCCCGTGGCCATGCTCGACAAGCTCAATGCCGCCGTGAACACCGCGCTCAAGAGCAGCGAGCTGCGCGCACGCCTGATCCCGCTGGCCATCGACCCGCTGGGCGGCAGCCGCGCCGAGTTCCAGGCCTTCCTGGACGCCGAGAAGGCGCGGCTCGGCCCGATCGCCAAGGCCGCGCATATGAAGGAAGACTAGACCCGCGACAGATCGGGCCCGGCCTTGTCACCGAACCAGGCCTTCTTCAGCGCCGCGCGCGTCGCGGCCTCGGCGGCGGCATCGCCCTTGCGCCGGTAGACCTCGGCCAGCGCGGCCAAGGCCCAGCCGTTGTTGCGGACCCGCACGAGCGAGTCGCGCAGCGCCTTCTCGGCCTCATCCAGGCGGCCCTGGCGCAGGCGCAGCGCGCCGAGGGACTGCCGCACCGGGTAGTACCAGTAGGCCGGCTCGGTGTAGGCCAGGCCCTCCTCAATGGCCACCGCCTGCTCGAGCGCAGCGGCCGCGCCGGCCAGGTCGCCCTGGGCATCGGCCAGGCGCGCGGTGGCGACGAGACGGGCCGTCTGCGTGATGGCCAGGGCCGGCACGCCCCAGGCGTCAAAGGCCTTGAAATCGGCGCTGCTCTCCAACGCGGCGATGGCGCCGATCTCCTGCTGCGCGGCCGCGGCATCGCGGCGCGCCGCCTGGGCCAGCGCGCGGGCGTAGTGGTAGAACACTCGCACCAGCACCACCTCCTCGGCCGGCGCCGGCAGCGCGAGGATGACCTCGGGCGCGCTGAACTGCGCATGCGTGGTGTAGGGCGCGGCCTTGACCGGCTGCAGCCCGGCAAAGGCCTTGACCATGTCGTTGGGCAGGGCCGCATCGAGCTTGGCGGCGGCTTCGAGCGCGGTGCCCGCCGCGCCGCCCATCTGCGCCGACACCATCAGGAAGTGGATGTTGTGCGGGTAGTAGGCCCCGCGATAGAGCGGGTCGGACGGCGAGCGTTTGAAGTAGGCCTCGTCGACCGCGATGGCCCGCCGGTTGGCCTCCAGCGACTCGCGGTACAGGCCCACGCGGTAGTAGATGTGGGCCGGCATATGGACGATGTGGCCCGCACCGGGCATTTGTGCAGCCAGGCGGCGCGCCGGCGCGAGCGCCCGGTCCGGCGTGCTCGAGGCCTCGACCGCATGGATGTAGAGGTGGATGGCGCCCGCATGCTGCGGATTGCGGCGCAACACGGTCTCCAGCGCGGCCAGGATGTCTGCCGTGCGCCCCTTGGGGCGGGCGCCGCCGGCCTCCCAATAGTCCCAGGGCTGGGTGTCCATCGCGGCCTCGGCGGCCAGCACCTGCAGCAGGTCCTCGGCCGGGAAGGCCGCTGCCGCTGCCTTCATCGCATCGGCGTAGGCGGCGTCCAGCGGTGCGCGGTCCTTGGGAGGCTCGGCGGCGTAGCGGGCTTGCAGCGCGTCGATGAGGGCGCGCTCACGGGCCGGCAGCGTGGCCTTGAGCACCACGGCGCGCTGCAGCGCCGCCCAGGCGGGCGCGACGGCCTCGGCCGCCATCGGCGCATTGATGTTGGGCCCGAGCACCAGGGCTTCACCCCAAAAGCACAGCGCGCAGCCGGGGTCGAGCTTTTGCGCCGCCTGGAAGGCCCGCTGCGCCTCGGCATGGTTGAAGCCGAAGGCCAGGCGCAGGCCCTGGTCGAAATAGGCCTGCACCTTCGGCGCGGCACGCACGAGCCTGAAGCTGATGCGCCCCAGGTCCGCGTACAGCGGCACATCGCCGGCTGCGGCCTGCATCGGTGCCGGCTGGAAGGGCGCCGTCTCGGACTTGGGCGGCGTGTTGGCGAGCAGCAGGGCCTGCAGCAGCACCGGCCGCCCGGCGGGCAGGGGCAGGCAACTGCCTCCAGGGCTGCTCAGCAGCGGGTCGAAAGGCGCGGCCGTTTCGGCGCTGCCGCCGATGGCCGCGAGGCCCAGGACGGCAAGGACCTGCAGCAGGCGCCGCGGAGCCGGTGAAAGAGCTCGCATTCAGCCTCCAGGCCCGGCAGGGGCCAGGGCGGCATGCTCGCACCGGTGCAGCCGGCGCGCAATCGCGCGCCGCTCAGCGCGCCGCGGCGGCCTCGGGGATGCCGTCCGCGTTCAGCAGCAGCGGCTTGCGGCCGATGGCTTCGAGCTGTGGCTGCACCTTGGCCTTGTCGCCGACCGCGACGACGATCAGCTGGGCTGGGTCGAGATGGTCGCGGGCCGCCTTCAACGCGCTGGCCGCGGTGACGGCCGCATAGGCCTGGGGCTGGCCGGTGATGGCGGCCAGCGGCCGGCCCGCGGCCCAGTTGCCCGCGTAGCCGGCGACGACGGCGCCATTGGTGTCGAACAGCCCGGGCAGGGCCAGCAACTGCGCGTTGCGCACGCGCTTCAGTTCCGCCGAACCCATGGGCTTGGCGCGCATGCCCTCGATCTCCTTCCACAGGTCCACCAGTGCGGCGCCGGTGACGTCGGTGCGCACGCTGCCGCGGATCGTGAACTGGCCGCGTTCGCGGCCCATCAGATAGGCCGAGCTGACGCCATAGGTGTAGCCCTTGACCTCGCGCAGCTGGGTGTTGATGCGGGAGGTGAACAGGCCGCCCAGCGCCGCGTTCATGACCTTGACGGAGGCAGCCTCGGGCAGGCCGGCCGCCGGGCCCGGCGCGACGACGGCCAGCGCCGTCTGCGGCGCGCCGGGCTTGTCGACCAGCACGGTGCGGGCCGCAATCGGCCGCGCGGCTGGCAGCGGCGTGATGGCGGGCGCGGGGCCCTCGCCGGCCCAGCTGCCGAACAGGGGCTCGATGAGGGCGCGCAGCTCGACCTCGCTGAGGTCGCCGGCCACGACGAGGGCGGCCTGCTCGGGGCGATAGCGGGCCTGCCAGAAGCGGCGCAGCGCGTCGGCGTCGATGGCCTTCAGGCTGGCCTCGTCGCCCAGCGACATCGGCGCGAGCGGATGGCCCTCGCCGAAGACCACGCGGTCGCCGATGGCCCCGGCCAGCGCCTCGGGCTGCTCGCGCGTCTGGGCCAAGGCGGCGAGCAGCTCGCCCCGCTTGCGTTCGACCTCGGCCGGTGCGAAGGCCGGGTGCTGGACGACGTCGGCCATCAGCGCCAGGGCCTCGGGCGCGCTGGTCTTGAGTCCGGACAGCTCGATGCGCGCCTCCTCGCCGCCGGCATGGGCCTGCAGGCTCACGCCCAGGCCGGCCACCTGCTCGGCGATCTGCGTCGCGCTGCGGGTGGCCGTGCCTTCGGCCAGCATGGCCGCGACGAAGGTGGCCAGGCCCGGCCGGTCGTCCGGGTTGGCCGCCTGGCCGGCGCGCAGCACCAGGCTGGCGCTGACCAGGGGCAGGCCGGGCTTGGGCGAATGGATCACGGTCAGGCCATTGGGCAGCGTGAAGCTCTGCGCGGTGGGCAGGGTCAACGGCTTGGCCCGGGTGGCCGCCGGGGGCTTGCGACGCCAGGCCTCGACCGCGTTCAGCGACTCGCGCTCGCCTTTCAAAGCTTTTCCGGCCTGGGTCGGGATCGGCGGCGTGGGCACCTCGGGCGCCAGCACCTGCGCGCCCGGCTGGGCCACCACGACGACGCGGCGCTGCTTCTGCAGCCACCGGGCCACCGTGGCGCTGACGCTGGCCGGCGTGGCCGCGGCATAGCGCGCCAGGTCCTTGCCGACGAAACCGGGGTCGCCCGCCATCTGGTTGTAGTGGTTGACGAGGTCGGCCAGCAGGGTCACCTTCTCCATGCGCTGCAGCAGCTGCGTCTGCACGGCGGCGCGCGCCCGGGCCAGCTCGGCGTCGCTGGGCGGCGTGGTGGCGAGCCTGGCGATCTCGGCGTCGACCAGCTTCTCGATCTCGTCCAGCGACGCGCCGGGGCGGGCCACGATCTCGATGTTGAACAGCGAGCTGAGCGACTGCGAGCCCTGCGACACCTCCACGCTCTGCGCTAGCTGGCGGTCACGCACCAGCAGGCCGTAGAGCCGGCTGGCGCGGCCACCGCCCAGCACATGGGCGGCCATGTCCAGTTCGGCGTCACCGGCGGCGAACATGGCCGGCGTGTGCCAGGCGAGGTTCAGCCGGCTGAGCTCGATGCGGTCGGTCACGACCAGGCGGCGCTCGGTGCTGATCTCGGGCATGGCCACCTTCACCTCGGGCGGCTTGGGGCCGGGCTTGAGGCTGCCGAAGTACTTCTGCACCAGGGCCTTGGCCTGTTTGGGGTCGAAGTCGCCGGCCAGCACCAGCGTCGCGTTGTTGGGCCGGTAATAGGTGCGCGCAAAGGCCTTCACGTCGGCGAGGCGGATGCTCTGGATGTCGGCATGCGAGCCGATGACCGCCGCGCGGTAGGGATGGCCCTCGGGGTAGAGGGCCTGGAACAGCGCCTCCTCGACGATGCCATAGGGCCGGTTCTCGAAGCTCTGGCGGCGCTCGTTGCGCACCACGTCCTGCTGGTTGGCCAGCGCCACCGAGTCGACCTCGTCGATCATCCAGCCCAGCATGTCCGACTTCAGCCACAGGCCCAGTGCCAGCTGGTTGGACGGCAGCGTGAAGAAGTAGTTGGTGCGGTCGAAGTTGGTGGAGCCGTTGCTGTCGGTGCCGCCGGCGGCGTCGATGAATTTGTCGAACTCGCCGCGCGGCACATGCCGGCTGCCGGCAAACATCAGGTGCTCGAACAGATGGGCAAAGCCGGTCTGGCCCTTGGCCTCGTTGCGCGGGCCGGCATGCACCCACAGGTTGAAGGCCACCAGCGGCAGGCGGTGGTCCTCGACCAGGATGAGCTCAAAGCCGTTGGCCAGGGTCAGCTTCTCGTGCCGCACGCTGAGCTGGCCGGCTTCGACGCTGACCGCGCCCTCGGCGGGCGCCGCGCCGGCGGGCAGCGAGGCGGAGAGCGCGCCGGCCAGGGCCAGCAATGCCACGAGACGGCGGGGGGCGGGAGCATTCATGCGGGGTGATCCTTGGAGCAATCAGTCAGGGATTGGGCGACGCAAAACAACGGCGCAGAAGTGGCGATGGTCACCTGGGGGTGACCAGGACAGAGTCGGGCGTCGCCGCTGCCGCAGACCGTTCACGCCAAGGCCAGGCTCAGTTCGAAGCCGAAACTGCTGCCCTGCCCCTCGGCACTGCGCACCGCGATCAGCCCGCCCATCAGGCGCACCAGCTGCTGGCTGATCGACAGCCCGAGGCCGGTGCCGCCCAGCTGCCGCGACGCATCGGAGACCTGCTCGAAGGCCTGGAACAGCCGCGCCTGCTGCGCCGGTGTCATGCCGATGCCGCTGTCGCTCACCTCGAAGCGCACGCGCACCTGCGCCGGCTGCTGCTCGATCACATGGGCGGCCAGCTCGACGCCGCCGGTGTCGGTGAACTTGACCGCGTTGGACAGCAGATTGAGCAGAACCTGCCGCAGCCGCTGACCATCGACCATGACCAGATGGGGCAGGCGCGGATCGATGTCGGCGCGCAGGGCAAGGTTCTTCTGCTCGGCGCGCAGGCGCACGCTGTCCCGGGCCATGTCGAGCAGCGCACGGATGTCGACCGCGCTGGGCTTCAGTGCGACCTTGCCGGCCTCGATGCTGGCGACGTCGAGCACGTCGTTGATCAGTTCCAGCAGGTGCAGGCCAGAGTCGCGCATCAGCTGCAGCTTGGCCTGCTGGCCGGCCGGCACGGTCGAGTCCATCTGCATCAGCTGGGTGAAGCCGAGGATGGCGTTCAGCGGCGTGCGGAACTCGTGGCTCATCGTCGCCAGAAAGCGGCCCTTGGCCTGGTTGGCGGCCTCGGCACGCAGCTTGGCCTCGCTGAGCTCGGCGGTGCGCTCGGCGACCAGCTCCTCCAGGTGCTCGCGGTGGCGGGCCAGTTCGGCCTCGGCCTCACGGCGCAGCGAGATGTCGCTGACCATGCCCTCGATGCGGCGCTGGCCGCCCTCGGCGTCGACCCAGTGCGCGTTCACCTCCACCCACAGCGAGCGGCCGTCGGCGGACCGCAGCTGCAGCTGCGCCTGCTGAACCTTGCCCTGCTGATTCATGATCGCAATCACCTGGCGCATCTGTGCGCGGCTGACGCCGGCCAGCTCGCGCAGGCGTCGGCCCACCGCATTGATCGCACCCAGGCCCAGCATCTGCGCCAGCGCCCGGTTGATGCTGAGCACACGGCCGCTGGCGTCCGCCTGGAAGATGCCCTCGGTGGCGTTCTCGAACAGGCTGCGGTAGCGGGCCTCGCTGGCGCGCAGGTCGTCGGAACTGAGCTGCACCTGGTCCGCCGCGCTGCGCAGCTTCAGGCTCATGGCGTTGAAGCGCGTCGTCAGCTCACCGATCTCATCGGCGCGTTCGACCCGCTCCTGGGCCCCGAGGTCGCCCTTGGCGACGCGCTGGGCCAGCGCGCCCAGCCGCGCCACCGGCCGACGCACCAGCCAGTCCACCAGCAGATAGCCGGCCACCGCGACGGCGGCCACCACGCCGGCCAGCAGCTCGAAGACAAACACCCGCGTGCGGTGGATCTGCTCGTCCACCAGGTCGCGGGTATAGACCAGGGTTGCGGAGGCCACCTGGGTGCCGGGCATGTCGGTGGCCGGCTGGTAGCTGATGTCGAACTCGCGCTGCAGCGGCCCGTTGGCAGGGCGGTCGCGCTCGCGCCGGGCGATGCCGCCGCGCAGGCCCAGGCCACGGATCTCGATCGCATGCACCTCGGGATCGGCCATCACCGCATCCAGCAGGTTCTCGATGGCGACATGGTCGAGGTTCCAGATAGGGCCGGCAAAGCCGCGCTCGATCAGGCCGGCCATGCGGGTCTCGCGCTCGCGCAGATGGCCCAGCAGGTCGGCCTCCTCGCGGGCCGTCCAGTACCAGCCCACGGCCAGCACGATCAGGCTCGCCACGAGTGCGATGCCCGCCGCCAGCCGGGTCTGCAGTCCCATCGTCATCCGCGCCAACGCCATGCCCAGTCCCCCTCGTCCGCTGAAGCGGCACTATCCGCAAAGCATAGGGGCATTCCGGGCCTTGTATCTTTAAACCTCGGACCGGCTCGGGTAGCCCGAGCGGCCTCTGGGTAGAAGTTTTAAGCCCGTGACTGAGCACTGGGCGCCTGAGCCGG
>RXJV01000107.1 GCA_003963075.1 Burkholderiales bacterium | reverse complement strand
GCGATCGATCCGGCGATGTGGGCCCAGGCGCGCGGAGCGGACTTGCTGGCGGGGCGCCCGCCCAGGCGCGTCTTGCTCGGTGACTTGCGTTACTGCCGGTCGTGCTTGCAGGTGGGCAACCATTCCCCGCTGTTCCAGTTGCCTCAACTGGTTCTGTGCCCGATCCACCTGGAGCCGCTTCGGATGGGCTGCCCGCATTGCGGCCGCGCCATACCGACCAACGCGCTGGCGCTGGCGCGCAACCATTTCTACTGCGGCGCCTGCGATCACAACATGGCAAGCGAGCGTCGCCGGGCATCGGTCGGTTGCGCGGTTGGCCATCCATCCGTTGAGCGTTTCGCCGCCCTACGGCGGTTGGTGACCGATCCGCCGGCGCCGGGCGAATCGCGCAGCGAGCTTCGGTGCGACAGGCTGGCGGAGGTTGCCGCGAGTCCAGTGCTGGTGCGACTGCACCACGCACACGCCCTGTGGGGAGATCCGTCGATGGGTCTCGGGCTCCTCAAAATCCGGACGGAGTCATTCATGCTCGCTGCAGAAGATGGCCCTCTGAACCGCCCCAAGTTCTTCGCGTTGGTCCGTGGTGCCGTGATCGGGGCCTTTGAGGAGTTGGCCACGCGGCTCGCCAAGCACGTGAGATTGAAAGAGATGCCGCCAGGCGTGGAGAACGCGATGCATAGCGCGGCACGCGTGGACTTGCGTGTGTCGACGGTGGCTGCAGCGTTTTGGCAAACGGCAGCAGCCTTCGAAGTGCAGCGTTTCGTTCTGGGTGAATTGCCGCCACCCGCAGCTAAGGCTCAACCCTTTTGGTCTTGGCTGCCATCGCACACGGGCGCGATGCGTCTCCTGGTTGCCCGTCAGGTGCAAGCATTGTTCGTTCGCAGCCTCATCCGGATGAGCAAGCTGCGGTACGGCGTTCAGGTGGCGTGGTCCGAGTTGCCCGATCAGGCGCTTTTCCTGCTGCCCTGGCGCTTGCGCCCGACAGCCGAGCCGGGCGGACTCGAGTTCGAAGTTCGGACCCATGTGGACTTGAACACGGTGGATCGCCTGGCTTCGCGCTACCGGAGGCACTGGCTGATCGAAGCACCAGAGGACGCCTCGACGCTGGGTCTGGTGACCTCGACGACCGCGGGAAAGCCATCCCTGTCTTTGCCTGGCGACCCGCCGCTCGGTGCGGTGTCACAGCCATAAGCAACCGTGGCCTGGGCCGGATTCCGGCCTGTAGATCCCAGCGCCGTGTCTAGAGGTTGCCCCTGCGTCGCCCATCTTCGTCCAGGGGTGGCATCTGGCGTTGACGGCCGCCGGCAGCCGACCACGCCAAAACCAAAGTAACTAATTATGACCATTGATATCTCTGCAATTGCGAGGGCCGTGAGCAAGCAAGCCGCTGCAGACGACATTTCAATCAAGCTCGGCCATGCTCTGGAACTGGTCGCGGCTTGCCTGGGCTACACCTCGCTGTCTGCTTTGCAGACAGCCCAAGCAGTGGGGTCTGAGCTCAGGAACTTCCATAAGGCGCGGCACGTGGTCATCGATCTGGATTTGGCGCGGTGCCGAGCGCTGGCACTTGGGCACAGCGCGCTGGCCGGCTCTCTGCAGGAACTGCTTTCGGTGGCTTTCTCTACTCGAAGCAAATGGGCTGAAGTGCACACCGACTTCAAGATCTTCGAAGAGGCGTTGAAGCGCATGGTCGGACAACAGATGCTTGCAGACCCTGACGTCCTTGCGTCGATCGGCGGGGCGTACATGGAGGACCGTTTCAACATCTGCATCGATGACTCACTGGTGGCCGAGGAGGTACCGGTGTGCGAGCGCGTCAACATGACCTGGACCGGCCGCGTCACTCCAAAGGAGGGAGCGCATATTCCTGGGAATACGCTGCTGGTTGTTGCTGCCGTAAGCGCGTGGCGGATAGGAGAACGGTGCTTCGAAGGTCCGTTTGTCGAAGTCGTCAGACTGGCAGTGGCATAGAGGTGCGACGGATGTGATCCGGGTCTATGGCTGGCGGCGATTTGAGGCGTGGCGGGCTTGGAGCGGCTGGAGGGATCCCGAGAACAGCTTCACCATTGAGTGTGAGCGTCCGAGTGATGTATAACGGGCACGCCCTGGATGTCTGTCGGCCGTATCTAGGCCTGTCGCCCACGCATATCGACGGGGTTGAGCCGATGGGCGAGGTCGACACATTGCTGACCGTCGAGAACCTATCCACCTTCCATGAGTTGGCACGCCTTCCTTTGGCGGACCGGGGTTGCGCGTTGATCTACACAGCGGGCATGCCCAGCCCCTCATGGCTGCGGATCTACCGTCTGATGCTGAAGGCGCTACCTGATGCAGCTGAAGTCAGGCACTGGTGTGACATCGACGCCGGCGGGTTCCGAATTGCGAACCGGCTCGCCGCCGCCTGCCAAGATGAGGGGCGGGCACTCAGGCTGTACGGCATGGGTGGGGAGCTGAATAGAGAGACCCAAGAAGCAAGCGAGGGCGCCCGCAAGGCCCTCGACGATGGCGAGCTCCGGACGATTCGCCGGATCTGCGCGTCGCGCGACTGGAACCGGGAATGGGCCTTTGTCGACGAGCGAAAGCTTGCGTATGAACAGGAAGGCATGCGGGTCATCGTGCCGACGCCACGATAGTCAGGCGCCTCAGCTGTGCCTGGCGCTCGAGTCAAAGCTGCAGCGGGACGTACTTGGTCGTCTAGACAGATAGATTGAAGCGCTTCTCGAAGCGCTCTCGGATGACGAATTTGGGGGCGTGCTCGTCAGTCCTTCACGTCGACGCTGGCAATTCTCTTGGCCGTGGATACACTGCACCGCGTGAGACGCCTTTTCGTCATCCTGTTGATGATCGTCCTGCCGGTGCAGTTCACCTGGGCAGCGGCATCCGGGTTTTGCGGCCACGAAAGCGGCATTGCCGCGAAGCACTTCGGCCATCACGAGCACAAGCATTCCGGCCAGGCGCAGACCAAGGAAACCAAGGCGGCCAGCCTGTCGCATGCTGATTGCGAGATGTGCCATTTCGGCTTCAGCGTTCCGAGCGTGGATGTGCTGATCACCGCCGACTCACCCCCCAACCAGGATGTCTTTGCGGAGCCGCTAGAGCACGCGTCCCATATCCCTGGGCTGCCAGAACGACCTGACAGATTGCGCATCGCCTGATCCGGCGAGACGCGCGCTATCCCCTCTCTGACCTCGACGACGTCTCGTCGGATTCCCCGTTGGTTCATGCCACTAGGAGAATTCGATGCGAAAACGTTCGCTGGTACTTGCCAGCGCTGTGCTCATGTCCGCCGCCATGTGTTGGGTGGAGGTTTCAGCACAGCCGGCGTCTGCGCCGGCCGGTAAAGAGCCGGACCTGACCCTGGCTTTGGCTCTGCAGATCGCGGAGTCCAACAACGCCACCTTGCGGGCCACGCAGGCTCAGCTTGACGCCGCTCACGGCGCGCGCCGGGAGGCTCGTTCGCCGCTCTACAACAACCCGCAGGTGTCGATCGACCGCACGCGGCGGGATGTGCCGCAGGCAGGCTTGCCCACTGACCGCCGGTGGGAGTGGGGTGCGGGCATCACGCAGGCTTTGGAAATCGCCGGACAGCAGGGCCTGCGCCGTGACATCGCCGGCGCGTCACTCACGGCCGTACAAGAAGACATCGAGGCCACCCGGCGGGATGTTCGCGCCGAGGTGGCGCAGAAGTTCTTCCGCGTGCTCGGGCTGCAGCAGCGAATCACCGTCGAAGAACAGGCGGTGCGCCTGTTTGAAGGGACTGCCAACGCCGTTCAAAAGCGCAGGGCTGCCGGCGAGGACACCAAGCTCGACGCCAACTTAGCCGCCGTCGAGTCGGAGCGAGCGCATAACCAACTTGCCATGCTGCAAGAGCAGCGCGATGACGCCGCGGCTGAGCTAGGTGTCGCGATGCAGGCTGCCAGCCGCATCCTGCCTAAGGTTACCGGGGACCTGGAGCGAGGTCTGGATGCAGGTCTGCCGAACGTGGACGACCTGCTCGCGACAGCGTCCTCGCAGCCGCGACTGCGGTCGCTGACGGCGCGCGTCGACAGCGCGCGTTCCAAGCTTGGACTCGAGCGGGCAGGGCGGTACCCGGACGTCACAGTTGGCGTCAACGTCGGTCGGGAAGGCAGCATGGACGCGCGTGAGCGCCTCACCACGCTGTCGGTGTCCCTGCCCCTGCCGGTCTTCCGTCGCAACGACGCGGCCATCGGCCAAGCGTCCACGGACCTGACGCAGGCACAGATCGAACGCGAGGCGGCCCGGCGGGATCTCGACAGCCAGGTCCGGGTGCTCTGGTATCGCCTACAGAGCCTCAAGCAGAGGGTGCAGCGCCTTAAAGGCTCCGTGCTGCCCACGCTGGCGGACAACGAGCAGTTGTCTTTGAAGTCGCAGCGCGCGGGAGAGATTGGTCTCCTGGAACTCATCGTCGTGAACCGGCAGACGCTGGACGCGCGACGTGACCTCATCGACGCACTGGTCGATTTCCAGACCACCCGCATTGCCTTGGAACACGCCGCAGGGCGGGTTCCCGCCGAGGATCAAGGAACCCAACCATGAAGAACCGCCCAGTCGCCATCTTGGCATCGGTCGCAGCGATGGCCGTTGTCTTGGCTTTCAGTGGATGCGGCAAGTCCGACAAGCCTGATCCCGCCAAGTCTGCCGAGGCTCCCTCGGGAAAGGCCAGTGGTCCTGAAGGACTCAAGTTAGCGCCCGACGAGGCACAGCGTGCCGGCATCCAGTACGAGACCGTGCAAAACAAGCCGGTACCGGACGTCATCAGCGTCACGGCCACCATCCGCGTGAACCAGGACCGTATCGCGCGCGTCGCGCCGCGGGTCGAAGGACGCATCGTCGGGGTGTCGGCCAATCTGGGAGACCAGGTGAAGGCGGGGCAACCATTGGCCACACTGGACAGCCTTGCCATCGGTGAAGCTTCGGTGGCCTTGCTTCAGGCGCAGTCCACCGATCGTGCGGCTGAGGCGGACTTCAAGCGCGCATCCGCGCTGAACGCTGAGGAGATCATTGCGCAGAAGGACTTCCTCAGGCTCAAGGCCGAGCGCGAGCGCGCCGCTGTCGCCCTGCGTGCCGCCGAGGACCGGCTGAAGTTGCTGGGCGTGGATCCCAAGCGGCTGAGCCGCGTCGAATCCACGTTCCCGTTGACGGCGCCGCTGACTGGCACCGTGGTGCAGAAGAAGGCCACCGTTGGCGAATTGGGAACGCCCAGTGACCCGCTTTTCACCGTTGCTGACTTGTCGACCGTCTGGGTGGAAGCCAATCTCACCGAAAACCAGCTGGGCAAGGTGAGGCCCGGCGTCGCGGCGGGTGTGGTGGTGGCGGCCTATCCAGACCAGACCTTTCAGGGGAAGGTCACCTACGTGGCGAGTTTGCTGGACAAGGAGACCCGCACCATTCCCGCACGAATCGAGGTGGCCAACAGGGACGGCAGACTCAAGCCTGAGATGTTCGCCAAAGCGATCATCGATACGGGCGGCGACGCACCGACGTCTACGGCCATCAGCGTGCCAGATGCTGCCATCGTCCTCATGCAGGGGCAGCCGACCGTCTTCTTGTTCGCCAAGGGCGGGTACGAGCAGCGCGCCGTTGAGCTCGGCGACAAGCTCTCCGGACGTACTGTTGTCAAGTCGGGGTTGGTGGTCGGCGAGCAGGTCGTGATCGCAGGCACCTATGCGCTCAAGGCGCGCGTGCTGAAGTCGCAAATCGGCGACGAACACTGAGCAGGAGTCAACCATGCTCAATGCCATCGTCGACGCCTCCCTGCGCTACAAGGTCCTTGTCATCGTCGCCTTCACCGTGCTGGTGGGGCTGGGGGTACAGGCTTTCCGGGAAGTGCCTGTAGACGCGTTTCCGGACGTGACGCCCATACAGGTGAACATCTATACCGAATCCCCTGGCCTCGCTGCGGAGGATGTGGAGAAGCTGCTGACCACACCCATCGAAGGCGCCATGGCTGGCCTGCCGGGCGTGGAGGAGGTGCGTTCGGTCTCCCTCTTTGGCCTGTCCTATGTTGGCGTCTACTTCAAGGACAACGTCGACATCTACTTCGCGCGCCGCCTGGTTGGCGAGAAGCTGCAGGAGGCCAAGGAGCGCCTGCCGCAAGGCTACGGGGAGCCAGTGCTCGGACCGAACAGCTCCGGCCTTGGGCAGGTGTTCTGGTACACGATCGAGTCGGCGGACAGCAAGCTGACCGCGATGGATCTGCGCACGCTGCATGACTGGACAGTTCGGCTCATCCTGCGCACGGCACCGGGTGTGGACGATGTCATCTCTTGGGGCGGTCACGAGAAACAGTTCCAGGTCCAGATCGATCCGCGCAAGCTCATTAAGTACGGCCTGAGCTTTAAACAGGTGATGGAGCGCCTGGCAGCCAACAACAAGCAGGTCGGCGGCCAGTACATCAACCTCGGCGCGGAGCAGTACCTCGTGCGAGGCCTTGGGCTCGTCACAGGCACAGCTGACATCGGAACCATCGTCGTCGAGGAGCGCAATGGAGCGCCCATCTACGTTCGCGACATAGCCGAGGTGAAAGAAGCGCCGGCGTTGCGCTTCGGTGCCGTGACCCGCAACGGCAAGGAGACCGTGCTGGGCATGGCCCTGGCGCGCGTCAACGAGAACGCCAAAAGCGTCGTCGACGCGGTGAAGGCCAAGATCTCGACCGCCCAGGCGGCGTTGCCTAAGGGTGTAGAACTCAAGGCGATCTACGACCGCACGGAGATCGTCGCCAAGGCGTTGAAGACGGCCGAGAGCGCCCTGGTCGAAGGCTCGGTGCTGGTCGCGATCGTCCTGTTCCTGTTCCTGGGCGAGGTGCGCTCGGCCGTGGTGGTCATCGTGACCCTCCCGCTGGCCATGCTCATCGCCTTCCTGCTGATGAACCAGTTTGGTCTTTCCGCCAACCTGATGTCACTGGCCGGGTTGGCGATCGGGACCGGAATGATGGTCGACGGGGCTGTCGTCATGGTTGAGAACGCCTTCCGGCTTCTGGCCCACGCGAAGGAGTCGGGCGGGCCGATCGACAAGACGCACTTGATCCTCGAGGCTGCGCGCGAGGTGGCCAACCCGATCGCGTTTGCCATCCTCATCATCATCGTGGTCTTCATGCCGCTGTTTTCGCTCAGCGGTTTGGAGGGGAAGCTGTTCAAGCCGATGGCCCTGACCATCACCTTCGCGATGGCCGGCTCACTGCTCCTATCGCTGACCTTGGTACCGGTGCTTGCCGCTTTGATTCTCAAGCCTAAAGAGGAGAAGGACACCTTCATCGTGGCGCGCGCCAAGCGCGTGTACCTGCCGCTGCTGGACTGGGCGCTGGACAGAAAGCGCCTGGTCGTAGGCATCGCGGTCGTGCTGCTGATCGGCTCTTTGGCCCTGTTCCCCTTCCTGGGCAAGGAGTTCATGCCCCAACTGCAGGAAGGTTCCATCATGTTCCGGATCACCGGGATCCCGTCCACATCGCTGGATGAATCGATTCGGGTTTCGAACGAGGTGGACGCCAACCTGCGAAAGAACTTTCCGCAGGTGAAGACCGTGCTGGCAACCATCGGGCGCGCCGAACGGGGCGAGACGGCGGACGTGAACTACATGGAGGTGCTGCTGGAGCTCAAGCCGCAGTCCGAGTGGCCGGACAAGATCTCCTACGGTGGCCTGGCGTCCCAGATGCAAGAGTCGCTGGAGAAGCAGGTGCCGACGGCCGTCTTCGGCGCGACGCAGCCGATTCAGATGCGGGTGGAGGAACTGATCTCTGGCGTGCGCGCCACGTTGGCTCTGAAGTTGTATGGCGAGGATCTGAACACGCTGGACCGACTCACTGGTGAGATCAAAAACGTGCTGAACAAGGTGCCGGGCGTGGCCGACCTATCTGCCGAAGCCAACAAGGGCAAGCCGCAATTGGTCATCAAGGTCGATCGGGAGTCCGCAGCACGGTATGGGATCAATGCCGACGAGATCCTGGAGGTGGTTCAGGCCGGTATCGGCGGGGCCACGGTCAGCACGCTGATCGACGGAACCAAACGTTTCGATATCGCGGTACGCCTCGCTGACGAGTTCCGCGCCGACCCAGCTTCGATCGCGGCCATTCCGATCCGCACAGGGGAGGGTGCGCTCGTGCCGTTCTCGCAGGTGGCCAAGATCGAGATGGCCGAGGGCTACTCGTTTGTGCGCCGGGAATCGTTGCAGCGCTACTCCGTCCTGCAGATGGACGTCAAAGGCCGGGACGTGGACAGTTTCGTCAAGGAGGCCGGCACTCGCCTGACAGCTAACGTGAAGTTGCCGCCCGGCTACTGGGTCGAGTGGGGCGGGGCGTTCGAGAACCAACAGCGCGCCATGGCGCGCCTGGCGGTGATCGTGCCGCTGACCATCGGCTTGATCTTCATCCTGCTGTACACGGCATTCAACTCGGTCCGGCACGCGACGCTCATCATCGCCAACGTGCCCTTCGCCATCATCGGCGGCATCGTCGGGCTCTTCATCAGTGGCCAGTACCTGTCCGTGCCGTCAGCCATCGGCTTCATCGCGGTATTCGGCGTGGCCATGCTGAACGGCATCGTGATGGTCTCGTTCCTGAACGACCTGAGGCGCCAAGGCTTGCCGATTCGCGAGGCGGTGCGCCACGGGGCAGCGCTGCGCCTGCGACCGGTGCTGATGACGGCTTCGGTGGCCATCCTGGGTCTCATCCCGATGCTGATCTCGACTGGAGTCGGAGCGGAAACGCAGAGGCCCCTTGCCACGGTGGTGGTCGGCGGCCTTTTCACGTCGACGGCGCTCACCCTGCTGCTGCTGCCGCTCATCTACGAATGGTCCGAGTCCCGCGCGGCAGCACGTCAGGCCGCTAGGGAGCCGGCCGCGTCGCACGCCGCCAACGAGATTGGCGTGCACCACCCAGAACCACCCGAGGAGTCGACATGAAGCAGATCAAGGCCTACATCCATAGCCATCGCGCAGCAGACGTCATCGAGGCCATCAAGTCCACGAAGGCCTGGGAGATCCTGGACGGCGACCCGCATCACTACCACCTGAGCGCCACGCCTTCGCAGGGAACCCTTCCGCCGATCGACGACGCCGAACAGCACTTCTCCGTCAACCTCGGCCTCGCGGTGGTCAACGAAGTGCGGCTCGAGCTGCATTGCGACGACGACTGCGTCGATGAGATCGTCAAGGCGATCCGACGATCGGCGCGCACGGGCCAGCGCACGGCTGGCTGGGTCTACGTCACGACGATCGACGCCGCGCACGAAATTCATTGAACCGGCGCGGGAACTCCGCGCCCTACGAAGGAGCAACACATGGGATTTTTGGATCGACTGCTGAAGAGCGGACTGGGCGGTCACGGGGGCGGCGGGTACCACGGAGGGGGACGCTCGCGCGAGGGCGGACATGGAGGTCACGGCAGCCATGGCGGTCACGGGGACGGCTACTACCCGCCTGCGCAGAACGTACCGCCCCAACCAGCTACGGCCGCGTCCAGCGGCTTGATCTGTGCCAAGTGCGGCACTCCAGGAGCGTCCGGTGCACGGTTTTGCAGCGGCTGCGGCGGCCAACTGGTGGCTGCCGCCTGCCAGGGCTGTGGGACGCCGTTCGCCCCGGGCGCACGGTTCTGCAACCAGTGTGGCAGGCCGGCGCCGTAGTAGCTATGAATCGACGTACTGTGATTGCGTGCCTTGCGACTATCGCGGGACCGCTTTTGTCTGGCTGCGCGGAGCGGCCTCTGAAACCACCCGACGACAGATACTGTTTCCGGGTGAAGACCAAGACAGGATCGAAGCCGACGTGCACGCCTGCAGCAGTGCCAGATCTGGCGGCAGACGCACAGGCGAAGAAGTTCGAGCCCGTTCCAGGCAGCCTCGTCGTCTACCTCGTGCGCCGGCGGTGGGGTGATGTGGTGAACGTGGTTAACGTCGGGGTCGATGGCGGGGCTCTGGTGGCAACCACGCCGGCGTCATTCGTCAGGTTGATCCTGACGCCGGGTTCTCATCGGCTGGGCTATGAGTGGAAGAAGGGCAAGGGCGACCTTGAACTTCGTGGAGACGCCGGCCAAGTGCTCTTCGTGGAGCTGATCGGCAGCCTTTGGTTCTGGAACGAGTGGTACCGCCTGGAAATGGCTGATGCCTCTATCCGGGATAGGGCGATCAAGAGTCGCCTGGTGGCCGACGTGAAGGTGGCTGGAAGTGAATGATGGACAAGAGGCGACAGGACATTGAGAAAGAGGAAATGGCTCCCGACCTTCCTCCTGAATCAGCGGCGGCGCACTTCGAGGCAATCGGCAAAGCCATCGGCGACATTGACGTGATCGTGCGAGGGCTCCTCGAGCGGACGCCACCGACCAAGCCCTGGCAGCGCCAGCTGAGAATGCATCTCCAGGACGCGGATCGTCACGTTGAGATCCTGCGCCTGGCGATTTCTCTCGAGCATGACCTGACCGAAATTCATGACTCAGCGCGCAAGCTCAAGCAGGTGATCGAGACTGCCAACGTGCAGGTCGTGGGCGGACGCGCTGACGGAATTACTCGCAATGCCTTGATGGTCGCGTACCGGAACGCCTCCCTGCTGAGCTGCTTGCTTGCACCCTGAAGCTGAACCGATCGCGTTGGAGGAGAACTGCGATGACCGACGGCCGAGCAAAAGCCCACGAGCGTTACCACGTTGCTATGGTGGAAGTGAAACGCCGCCTGCGCGCCGTCAACCGCATCCTGGGCGCCAAGAAGTCCCGCACGCTCACTCTGGACACGGACAACGAGTTCTCCTGGCTCCAGGTGCGCAAGGTCATTGAACTGGTGGCCTTCGCGGGAATTTCATCGGACGAGGCGCGCTATGCCGCATTGCGCATGGAGGCCAAGGACAACCCGGACTACACCCGTGACTGGAAGGTCGGAGACATCCTGAAGCGACTCTCGAAGATCACGCCGCACTTCCTGCCGATCCCTATTGGCAGCGTCCAGGTGATGGGCGACGGCCTGTGGCACTTCAATGAGGGGAAGGAAAAGCAGACCCTTGAGCGCTTCGTCGAGATTTATGAGCGCGCCGGCGAGCACCTTCACGTGCCCAACCCCTTCGGCGAGGTCTCTCTGGAACAACACCAGCAACTGGTGACCTCGTCGAGGAAACAGCTTTACAAGGACGTTCTGTACCTGACCAGCGTGCTATGGACGCATGCCAAGGTTGGTCTGGAGTTCGATCCTAAGGATGACGAGCCGCGTGGGGCGGCCAATCCGATTTCTGCGTGGCTGGTTCAGCTCGGGAAGCCGGAAACGGACGAGGTTCGCGTCGTGCTGGCAGAAGGGATTGATCGACCCGAAGGACGTGCCGACAAGGAGGACGTGCCAAGTGACGAATGAATCAGCGCTGCCTTTGACGGCGCTTTGGCAGAACGAGTTCAACGCCGACAACCTGATCGACTACGCACGCGCGTCGAAGGATTTGTCGGAGTACATCCGCGTGCTGGTCAAGGAGGGCTACCGGCACTTGGTCGTGCCTAGCCGAGGCGCAGTACCGTTCATCAGCGCTGCCGCGGCTGCCTGGCGTCTCGATATCCGATCGCTGCCGACCTATGACGAGCGCTTGAAGGAAATGAGTGAGCTGACCTACTCCCCGTTCCATCAGAAGCTCATCCTGCCGTTCTCCGCCGACCCGCAGGACGCAACGCAGACTACGGCGGCGATCAGGCGCTACTGGAGCCGCGTTCTTGCTGGGATCGTGCGACGTGACGGGACTGATCCCTACCTCACGTTCTACAAGGTACTGGTCGAAAACCTGGCCAAGAGGAACTGGCTGGCAGCGCTGCCCAGCAAGCTCCCAACCGAGAACTTCATCTTCGTGGACACGGTCGTATCAGGGCGTGCTATCTGCGAAATCTTCAGGGCCTTCGAAGAGGTTGGACTCGACAAGTGCCACTTCATTCTGATCGTCGACGCCCGGGGCGCGGAGGTGGCGCAGCGGTACCAGCGGGAGATCAAGGCGATGGCGGATCAGGGGCGGTGCACGGTTCTCCCCGTCAACAGGCTTTTCACGGAAGACCGCGGGCCTGCCGTCAGTGGGGTCTGGAGCACGGTCTATCCACAGATACTGGATGCCGTCCGACAGCGGTTTGAATGGGCAAGGGATGCCTATGGCGCAGGTACGTTCTATCACCAGGTGTCGAGCTCACAAGTGAAGCCTCGTCAGGGCATTGGGACCCCTGACTACAACATGCCAGTCACGCAGATGTATGCATCCCTGTATGTAGGCATCTCGACGGCAGTGAGGGCGCTGCGAGACGCCGAAGCGGCGGAGAAGAAGCTGGCCGATCAGGTCGGTCGCGAGTCGAGCGCCTTCGCGGAGATGCTTGCTGAGCGCCAGGCCGACATCGATCTCGACCTTCGCCGCCAACTCGAATACCAGCTCATGAAATTCCGGGAGGCTGTGGAGGAAATGAAGCCGTACAGCCCTTTGGACAAGGAGACAACCCGGATCCTGGCCGAACCCCGCGTTCATGAGGCGCATCCGGACGCCGTTGTGACGGTCTCAAGTTCCCACCTTGTGCGTGTCACGCTGCCTGACTCAGAGATCTCCCGGGTGATGCTCGAGGCTGAGCGGGAAATTGCGTTGGGCAAGGACGTGCTGGATGACGACTGGTTCCGGTAGGCCTACCGAGAACTGGAACGCGGTGGCGAGACCCGGCTGGCGTGTTCGAGCCACCGCGGCCGCCGCATCAGTGTTGATCTGTGGTCTGTTTATCCACGTGCTCAGCGCCAGCCACTTGCGTTGGATTCCTCAAGTTGGAGCTGCCCCTGGCCCATCGATCAGCGTCAGACTTGTACCCCTGCGCCGCGCGGCACCTGAGGTCGTCGCGGCCGTCCCTGCTAGAAGGCCTCAAGCGGCAAGCTCACGGACGGGATGGAATAGGGGCGCCGCGAGCAACGCGCAGCCGTCGGGCACGGCTCCAATGGCTGGTCAGGATGTAAATGCCGACAAGCAGCCAGGTGAGCCAGAACAGCTTGAACCCGGCACCGTGCCACCGCCGATCCGTCTTGATCTTGGCGTGGCCATGGCCGGCGCGCGCCCGGAGTTCCGCAGGATGGCCGATAGCGCTGGCGTCGCACTCCAGCTCGGCGGGCTGTCGAAGGACGAACGCATCGCGCTTGCAATCACTCGGACCGAGAAGCGCGATTGCCTGGGGCCGCGCAAGGACCTGAAGGCAGACC
>RXJV01000104.1 GCA_003963075.1 Burkholderiales bacterium | reverse complement strand
CCGGCTCAGGCGCCCAGTGCTCAGTCACGGGCTTAAAACTTCTACCCAGAGGCCGCTCGGGCTACCCGAGCCGGTCCGAGGTTTAAAGATACAAGGTTGCGCCCGGCGGCCTGCGGGCTGCCGCATTGGCCTCAGCGACTGGCCAGCAGCGCCTCCATCTGGTCCATGATGGCGTCCATGCGCTGGATGACGGCCCGATAGGGCGCCGGGCTGGCCATGTCCAGGCCCGCGTTCTTCAGCGCCTGGTAGGGCGGCACCGAACCGCCACCGGCCAACAGCTTCAGGTAGTTGTCGCGCGCGCCCGGCTTGCCCGCGAGGATGTCGCCGGCGAAGTGCTGCGCCGCGGTGATCGACGTGGCGTACTGGTACACATAGAACGGCCGGTAGAAGTGCGGAATGAAGGCCCACTCCTGGCAGTACAGCGGGTCGATCTTCATGACGCCGGCCGCGTCACCGTGGTAGTCCTTGAGCAGCTGGCAGTAGATCTCGGTCATGCGCTTGCCGTTCAGGGCCTCGCCCTTGGCCGCGGCGTCATGGGTGTTCAGCTCGAACTCGCCGAACATGGCCTGGCGGAAAAACGTGCCGCGCAGACGCTCCAGCGCATAGCCGAGTTGGTAGAGCTTGTCGTCGCGCGTCGCGGCACGCTTCAGCATGGACTGGCTGAGCAGCAACTCGTTGGCGGTGGAAGCGATCTCGGCGATGAACAGCGAATAGCCTGCGGTTTCGTAGGGCTGGGCGCGGTTGGCCATGGCCGTGTGCATCGCATGCCCCCACTCATGGGCGAAGGTACTGACCGACTCGAAATCGCCCTGGTGGTTCAAGAACACGAAGGGCGGCACGCCGTAGACGCCATCCTGGTACGCGCCACCGCTCTTGCCAGGCGCTGGTAGTGCATGCATGGTGTTGGCCCGCAGCGTGGTCTTGAGCAGCGTCTGGTAGTCCTCGCCCAGCGGCTGGGTCGCCTCCAGCGTCAGCGCCGCCGCATCATCGAGCGTGTAGGTCTTGGCCTGTGTGACCAGGGCCGGGTAGATGTCGTAGTAGTGCAGGTCCGGCAGGCCCAGCATCTTCTGGCGCAGTTTGAAGTAGCGGTGCAGCGTGGGCAGTCCGCGGCGCACCTCGGCCACCAGCGTGCGGTAGACCGTCTCGGGCACGGCCTCGGCCCCCAGGCTCATCGCGACCGCGCTGGGGTAGCGGCGCAGCTTGGCCATCGCGGTGTCGTCCCTCACCACATTGCCCAGCGTCACGCCATAGGTGTCCTCGTACTGGCCGATCGCGCCGAAGAAGGCATCGAAGACCTGCTTGCGCACTGCACGGTCGGGGCTCTGGCGCAGCAGGCCGTAGCGGGTGTCGTCGACGCGCTCGGTCTTGCCACCGATGCTGAGTTCCGGCCACTTCGTGTTGGCGTTGAAAAGCAGCGTGCGCGCCTCGCCGGTCGCACTGCGCACCGGGCCGAGCGCGGCAATGACCGCCTCGCTCTCGGCGCTCAACGTGTGCCGGGCCAGCCGCAGGCTGTTGCGCAGGTGCTCGGCATGCTTCTTCAGCCCCGGCTCGGCCTTCAGGAAGGCTGCCACCCTGGCCTCGCCGAGCGCCTGGATCTCGGGCTCCACCCAGGCCAGCGCGCTCCAGAACTCGCCATCCAGTTGGCCGGCCAAATTGCTGCGCTCCTGGTTGGCGCTGTCGCGGTTGTCGGTGGTCTGCTTCATGCTGGCGTACACGCGCAGCCGGTCAAAGCGCAGGTTGGCCGCGCTCAGGGCATCGAGACCGGCCAGCAGACTCTTCGCACTCTTGCCCAGCGTGCCTTTCAGCGCTGCGAGCTTGGGCAGGTCAGAAAGGAGCCCCTTGCGAGCGGCGTCCCAGTCGGCGTCACTGGCGAACAGTGGGCTCAGGTTCCAGACGGTGGGCAAGGGTTCAGCGTGGACGGCCACCGGGGCGGCCAGGGCCAGGGACAGGCTCAGCGCCAGTGCGCGGGTCAGGGTCGAAGGGTTCATCACGGCAGGGAGTGAAACGCAAGAGGGGCCTGAGTGTCTCGAATCTTGCCGGGCCTGCCCCCAGTCACCCCGGGTAAGTCCTGAGACGAGTTTGCGCCCACCGCCGGTGGCTCGGCGAGGCGTTTGGCAACAGGGCGTCGCCACTGCGCTGCGACGGATATCACGCGGCGCGCCCGATTCATCGCCCTGTCATTCGGCGAGCAAACCGGCTGGAGATCATGTGCAGGACTACAGGAGTTGTGATGTCGTCGACCGCAATCCCCCGCAAGACCCAAGCCGCCCGCGACCTGCTCGACGGCCCGCGCACCGCGTTGCCCGCGCCGCTGCGCATGCTGCTGATCAACGTCGATGGCCGACGCAACCTGGCCGAGCTGCAGGACATCGCGAAGGCCTTGAAGCTGGATCCACAGGTGCTCGCGCAATTCCAGCTCAACGGCCTGATCGAAGGCATCCCGCGCGCGCTGGACACCAGGCCCGCTGCGGCCCCGCCCCCACCCGCCGCGGCAGCTGCCGCCCCGGCTCAGGCGGTGGCTACCGCGCCGAGCACATCCAGTGATGACCTGCGCCGCCTGATGCGGGCCAAGATGTTCGCCTTCGACCTGGCCTGCCGGATGCTGGCGGGGCGCGACGCCGAACTTCGCGCCAGCGCCAGAGAGGTCAACAGCGAATCCCGCTTCCTGGACTGGCTGGCCGAGGCGTCGGCACGCATCGAGGCGGCCTCCGATGCCGAACGCGCGCAGCTCTTCCGAGAGCGCGTCGCCCAGGCTGCCGTGTAGGCGCGGCCGCTCGAAATCGCCCTGCGGCACCCTTGTGCGCCTGCGGCGTGACTCATCCAATTTGCGCCGCGGATTTGCGCCGGTCCCGCCCAAGGCTGACCGAGGCTGTTCTTTAAACGTCCGGGTTTGCCCTGGTCCGGCAACAGCAAGCAGCGCTGGACGCGCCTGCTACCGGCGCCTACGCTTGGTTCTGCGGTCGACTGCCAGGGGAGCTGCATTGAACGCTGACGATAGCTTGCGCCCAGATGCGGGGATCAGCCCAGGGGCACTGCTCGCGCTGGCCCGGCTTCAGCCCGAGCTGGAAGGCTACCCCTTGGAGCCGTTGCTGGATGCCTGCGCATGTGCCGAGGCCCATGAACGTCAGCGCGCCTTCCTGGTCGTGGACTGCTGCCTGTCGCACTGGATCGCGCAGCTTGACCAGCCCGTCCCTCGGGTGTGCAACGGCATGCCCGATGTCATCGACAGGATCGAACGCCGCCAGCAGGGCGACCGCGCCGCCTTGGCGCGCGTCTATGCGGCACTGTCACGGGCCCGGCCGGCAACCGCGCCTTGCGGCGAATCACCGAGTCACTGATCGCCTTTTGCCCCTCCAGCGCCCAGCCAAAGCGAACCAGCGGCGCACAGGCGCGGGTTCGCTTGCGCCCCGCGCCATGCGTCCTATCTGTTCCGTCAGCCGGTGTCCGCCGTCGCATCGCAGCAACGTCAAATATTGCTGGCTGTAAAGCATGGTGCCGCGAACCTCAATGAAATCATGGGCTTAGACCTAACACTCAGGCGGCTAAGGAGATTTCCTGGCTGATCTTGCTCCGGCAGCCCACCACACTGACTCACCCCGAATTCGAGCTTATCGCTTGAGCCACGGATAGACCCTTATCAGGGTCAGCGTTGCCCGGGGACTCCGGGCATGCCACTGTGAACTTTTCAGGAGTTTCAATGTTCAAGACCACCACGATCACGACCGCCGTCCTCGCGCTGGCTGCAAGCAGCGCACTGGCGCAGGAGGCTCAAAAACTTGAGCGGATTGAGATCACCGGATCGTCGATCCGCCGTGTTGATTCGGAATCAGCCCTGCCGGTCACCGTGCTCCGGCGCGAAGACATCGAGAAGAGCGGCTTCACCACCGCGACCGACCTCATCCAATCGCTGCCTTCGATGCAGGGCTTCTTGACGACATCGAACTCCGTGAACGGTGGCGGTGGCGGCGCCACCAACGCATCGCTTCACTCGGTCGGCTCACGCTACACCTTGGTGCTGTTGAACGGCCGCCGCATGGCTCCTTACAACACCGGCACCACGATCAATCTCGAGAGCATCCCGCTGAGCGCCGTGGAGCGGATCGAAGTGCTGACCGACGGCGCCTCGGCGCTGTACGGCGCGGACGCGATCGCCGGCGTGGTGAACTTCATTTTGAAGAAGGATTCCACCGAGGGCAGTATCGTCGCCTCCGTCAACAAGCCCCAGCGCAAGAACGGCGAAAGCGGCAACTTCTCGATCACCAAGGGATTTGGCAACGTCGACACTGACGGTTTCAATATTCTCCTTTCTCTGGCAGGCGAGAAGCAGAAGGTTTTGCGCGCGGAGGACCGCGAATATTCAAAGTCGGGGGTGGGGCCAGCCTTCATGTACAACGGGAAGCTGGTTGCGCCCTACAACACCAGCTCCAACACGGTGCCGGGAACGGTCTTCCTCAGTGACACCAATGGCGGCTTTGTCGCTGGATACACTCCGTCGTTCTATGAAACCGGCAAGTGCGGCGACAGGTCCTTCCTGCGCAATGGCGTCTGCCGATTCGACTATCCCAGCACGGTCGACAATATTCCGGAATCCCAGCGCCTGAGCTTTTTCAGCTCCGGACGTTTGAAGCTGAATAACGATCACACCCTGTTCGGTGAATTCGTATTTTCCGATTTCAAGAACAAACCCAAGTATGCGCCGCCGGCCCAGCCTGGCATCCCGCTGACGCAGGATCTGGTCAACAAGCATGTGCTCCCGCTGTTGGGACAGCTCGGCTTGGCTCCAACTGATTTCGCGGGCGTGAACGATCCGAATGGTAACGGACCGACCATGAACCTCCGCCTGTTCGATGCCGGAGGTCGCCAGGACGAATATCGCACCAAGACCTTGCACACCGTCGTGGGTGCCGAGGGCACCTTCGGTTCTGTCGATTATTCGACCTATTTCACACATTCTGAAAACCGCTTCACCCAAACTTTGCTGTCGGGCTACACGAGCAAACTCAAGCTGTACGACCTGATCAACACGGGCAAGTTTGACCCTCTGGCTTCCGGGATTGGTCAAGGGACGAGCATTCTGGCGGACGCGGTGTACCGTGGCAAACTGTTTGACCAGTCCAAATCGACAATTGATCAATTCTCGCTCCGTGGTTCGCTGCCTGTCGGCAAGCTCTCGGGCGGCGATGTGATGCTCGGCGCTGGTTTCGATTTCACCACGCAGAAATACGTTGACAACCCGAGCGATCTCGCGATGGGCGGCAATGCGCTGCAACCGAACTTCAAGGACACGCCGATCGGCGGCAGTTCCGGCGCCCTGCCGTTTAATGCCAAGAGAAACTCCAAGGGAGTGTTCGCCGAGCTGAATGCCCCCATTGTGAAGGGCTTCGAATTGAATGGTGCGGTTCGTTACGACAAGTACGACGCCGTGAGCAACTCATCAAACTTCGACGCCAACGGCAACCCGATTTCGGCCGCGACCCAGGGTAAAGCAGCCTCTTCCGCAACGTACAAGGTGACTGCTCGGTTCCAGCCGATCAAGCAGGTTCTGCTGCGCGGATCGTATGGCACGGGTTTCAAAGCACCGACGCTGGCGGACATTGTGAATCCCCTGCAGGCCAGCGGAAATACCGGCTTCCACGCTTGCCCTCCTGGCCTCGATCCCGCACTTGCCGCTTATTGCAAGCCAGGCAGTTCGGAGTACAACATCATCGCTGGCGGCAACGCATCGTCTGGAGCGGACGGCCTCAAGCCAGAAAAATCAACCCAGTCGACAGTGGGTATCCGGATTGAACCTGATCCCTCACTCTCGTTTGGGGTCGATTGGTGGAACGTGCGGCTAAAGGATCGGATCAACACGCTGCCCGAGAGCGTGACATTCTCCGACGGCAAGGCCTTTGGCGCGTTCTTCACCGTGCTGCCGGACCCAGTGACTGGCACCAAGACCTTGACGCTGATTCAGAAGCCGTTCAATCAAGGTAGCGCGCGCTATAGTGGTTTGGATTTCGACGTCAGCAGCAACATCAAGACGCCGGTGGGCAAGCTGACGACGAAGTTGGCTTTGACCTACATGATCAAGTCCGATTACGAGCTCATTGGCAAGCCGGGATACCAGACGAGCCTTGGTCAATTTGGCCCGGATAACAATGTGACTTTCCGCTGGCTTGCCGGTATCAGCACTTCGCTGCAATCTGGGGCATTCACCAACACGTTCAACATCACGCTGAAGCCCAGTTACCGCGACCAGAAGGCGGACTGGGATCCGGTTAATGGTTGCAACACTCCGACCTGCGTGCGCGCGGTGAATCCGGATGGCACCTATGGTGCGCTGCAAACCGTCGAGCGCACCGTGTCTTCCTATGCGCTGTTGGACTGGCAGATCAAGTACGCCTACACGAAGACCTTGGCCTTCACCTTCGGTATCCGCAACTTGTTTGATGCGGCTCCTCCGCTGTCGATTCAGGCGGCGGACGGCACCGGCAATATGCGCGGTATCGACCCTCGCTATGCCGATCCGCTGGGCCGGAACTTCTACGCGACGGTTGATTTCAAGTTCTGAGATCGCTGATCAGTCCGGCCTCGGTCGGACCTCACTACTGAGCACGGCACTGCCGTGCTCTTTTTTTGCCAGTGATACGCTTGGATTCTTCGAGCCACCGTAAGCGCGGCCTTCTCGGGCTCGCTGGCCGGATGCCGGCCATGCACCCGCCCAGCGTCAATCGCCGGGGCGCGGCCAGTCAACCAGCACCTGGGCCGGTGCGGGCTTGCGCGCCGCGCCGGCGGGCTTGCGCAGCGGCGTGCCCAGCGCGATCCAGCCCAGCAGGGTCTCGCCCGGCTCGCAGAACGCGGCCGCAATGACTGGGTTGCGCACCTTGGCGCCGCTGAGCATCTTGCCGCCGAAGCCGAGCAGATGCGCGGCCATCAGGAAGTTGCTGATGGCACCCCCGACGGCGGCCCATTGCTCGTGCTGGGGAACCTGAGGGTGGCCCAGGTCGATGCGTGCGACGACGGCCACCGTCAGCGGCGGTCGCAGCGCGCGTTCGGCATCCATGGCCGCGCCCTCCTCGCCCTTGCAGGCCGCACGGGCCGCGTCGGCAAACAAGGCGGCCAAGGCTTCGCGCGCGGTGCCGCGCACGAGCTTGAAGCGGTAGGGCACCAGTTCGGCATGGTCCGGCGCGCGCAGCGCCGCGGCGGCCATCAACGCCAGCTGCTCGTCGGTCGGGCCGGGCTCGACGAGGTGTTTGGGGCCGACCGAGAAACGGCTCAGCAGGCCGTTGAGACCGTCCATCACTGTGTGCCCGGCATGGCAGGGATTGGGTTCTGCCGCGCATAGCCTGTGTCAACACAGGCAGGCTGGATCTGCCAGTCTCCGCTGCGGAATTCCGCCAGCAAGGTCGACTGGATGCGCGCGGCCCAAGGATCGACGGTCAGCATGATCTCGCGCTCATGACGGCCGGCCTCGTCCAACGCGGCCAGCGTTCCTGTCGGTTGGGCTTCGTCAGGATCGAAATACTTGAACAACTCAGCCAACTGCGGCAGGGGCCCACCGCAGGCGATAAGGTGCCGGCGGTAGAGCATCTGGTAGTCGGCGCGCAAGGGATACCAGGCTTGCTCTTCCAGCTTGGCACCGGCAGCACGTTGGACGACTTCAAGGCGGTACGCCAGCCGGCCCGCGAGGTAGAGCACAAAGGACTCGGTGTAGGCAAGGTTCCGGCGCTGCGGCGACTGCGCCAGGACCGGTGCCGCCGCGACCGCCAGACCGAGGACAAGCATCCCGGCACGGGCATAGCCGCCCAGAGCACTGATGTGGGTCAGAAACATGGGCATGAAAGCAGGTGCGCCAGCGGCGCGCGCTTGAGGTGGCGGAAAGAGGAGGGAGTCGAACCCACCCGGCGGCGCGTGGCGCCACCCACCGGGTTTGAAGCCCGGCCGACACACCGGTGTCGTTCTCTTTCCATCAAGGTGATCCTTCGGCAAACCACTGGCTGTCCGCGCGCAGCCGGTGCTCGTCGCCCACGCGGCGCAGCAGGCCGATGCGGTCGAAGTGCTCCAGGTGCTGGATGGCGCGCTTGCGGCCCAGGCCGGTGGCGTCCCGAAAGGCCGCCGCGGTGACCGGACCATGCTCGGCCGCCAGGCGGCGGACTGTAGCCGCGAGGGCGGCCAACGTGGCGGTGTCCACCACCAAGTCCTTGACGACCTGGTGCAGTTCGCCCTGCTGGGCGAGGCGGGCCAGCGTGGCGCGCATCAACGGCTCGGGCTCACCGCAGTCCTTGGCGAGGTCGCGTGCCCAGGCCCCCTCAGCCCCGGCGGCCGCGAGGCGCGGCGCGATCTTCTGCGCGATGCGCTGCTCCACCGCCGACAGCTGCACGCCGTGCGCGGGCAGGTGCACGCAGGCGCCGCGCTGCGCCACGCGGCCGGTGGCGCGCAGGCCGGCCAGCAGCTCCTGCCACAGCGGCTCAGCCAAGCGCGGTGCGACGAGGCGGCGCAGCCGCGCGGCATCGGGGCCGAGTTCGTCCGGCGCGCGCTCGTGGAACTCGGCCAGCACCGCGAGCAGCCGCGCGGTGAGCGCCTCGGCGGCGGCGTCGCCCAGGGCCCAGCCCTGCAGCGGCTCGGCCAGGCCCTCGGCCTGCGCAAAGCGGGCCAGGTCCAGCCCCAGGGCCGACAGTGCCAGCAGCCGCTCGCGGCGGCGGGCGGCGGTGGGCAGCTCGCAGGCGGCCAGTTCGGCGAGGCGCTCGGGCGTACGCCGGTAGCGCGCGGGGGCGAACGGGTCGAGCACGACGCCGCCGGCCAACGTGCGGTTGGCGCCGGCATCGCGCAGCACGAGCCGGTCGCCACGCCAGGCCCCCACCGGCGCGTGGCAGACGAGCTGCACGCGGGCCGATGCGCCGGGCTCGATGGCCTCGCCGTTCAGCACCGCCACGCTGGCCATGACCGACTGCGCGCCGAGGTGCAGGTGCACCCGCGCGCCGGAGCGCAGCGGCCGGGGCTCGCCGGGCCAGAGGGTCAGGCGGGCGTCGAAGCGCTCGGTGGCCAGCGCCACCGCCGGCGCGGTGAGCCACTGGCCGCGCGCCACCTGCTCGCGGGCCAGGCCGGCCAGCGCCACCGCGCAGCGCTGCCCGGCCTGGGCCCGCTCGACCGCGCGGTTCTGCGCATGCAGGCTGCGCACACGTGCCCGCTGGCCCTGGATGACCAGTTCGTCGCCGACCGCGATCTCGCCAGCGTGCAGCGTGCCGGTGACGACGGTGCCCACGCCGTCGAGGCTGAAGGCCCGGTCCACCGCGAGGCGGGCGGCGAGGTCGGTTCCGGCACGCGGCGGGGTGCGGCGGGCCGCGTCGAACAGCAATTCGCGCAAGGTGTCCACGCCCTGCCCGCTGTGGGCGGACACGGCCAGCAAGGGCGCCGCATCAAGCCCGGTGCCGGCCAGCAGGGCGCGCACCTCGGTCTCGAGCGCCGCGACCCGGGACGGCTCGGCGCGGTCGATCTTGGTGATCACCACCGCGCCGCGGGTGAGGCCCAGCAGGCTCAGCACCGCGAGGTGCTCGCGCGTCTGCGGCATTACGCCGTCGTCGGCGGCCACCAGCAGCAGCGCGAAGTCGATGCCACTGGCGCCGGCCAGCATGGTGTGCACGAGCTTCTCGTGGCCGGGCACGTCGATGAAGCCAATTCGATCAGGCCCCCGGCCGGACATACCGTCCGCCCCCCGAGGGGGCAGCGCCCCGGCTTCGGGCGGCCGGGCGCCGGGTCGCTCGTCCAGCGTGGGCACATCCAGGTAGGCATAGCCCAGCTCGATGCTGATGCCGCGCGCTTTCTCCTCGGGCAGGCGGTCGGTGTCGACGCCGGTGAGCGCGCGCACCAGCGTGGTCTTGCCATGGTCGATGTGGCCGGCCGTCCCGACGATCACGCCAGGGCCTCCCTCAGCGCCGCGAGCTGGGCGGTCAGCAGCGCCGGATCTTCCAGGCAGCGCAGGTCGAGCAGCAGGCGGTGCTCGTGCAGGCGGCCGATGACCGGCCGCGGCAGGCCACGCAACGAGGTGGCCAGCGCCTCCAGCGTGCGGCCACGGCCATCCACCGCGCTGAAGGCCAGGCCGGCCGAGGGCAGGCGCTCCACGGGCAACGAGCCCGAGCCGATCTGGCTTTGCAGCGCGACCGTCTCGACCGTGAAGCGCGGGGCGACCGCTGCGGCCAGCTCGGGCAGCAGTTGCGCGGCGAGTGCAGCGATCTGGGCCTGCGGGCGGGTCAGCAGCCGCAGCGTGGGCAGGTCCTGCACCAGCCGCTCGGGCCGCAGGTAGAGCCGCAGCGTGGCCTCCAGCGCCGCGAACGGCAGCTTGGAGAGGCGCAGCGCGCGCTTCATCGGGAACTTGCGGATGCGGCCCACGGCCTCCCGCGTGCCGACGATGAGGCCGGCCTGCGGGCCGCCGAGCAGCTTGTCGCCGCTGAAGGTGACGACATCGCAGCCCGCCGCCAGCATGGCCTGCGGCAGCGGTTCGGCCGGCAGGCCGTAGGCGGCCAGGTCCACCAGCGCGCCGCTGCCGAGGTCGGTCATCAGCGGCAGGCCGGCGGCGTGGGCGATGGGCGCGAGCGTGGCCTCGTCGACCGCGGCGGTGAAGCCCTGCACCGCGTAGTTGCTGGTGTGCACCTTGACGATGACGCCGGTGCGCGGCGAGATGGCCTGCTCGTAGTCGCGCGGGTGGGTGCGGTTGGTGGTGCCCACCTCCACGAGCGTGGCGCCGGCGGCGCTCATCACATCGGGCATGCGGAAGGCGCCGCCGATCTCGACCAGCTCGCCGCGCGACACGATGGCCTCGCGCCCGCGGGCCAGCGCGGCAATGCCCAGCAGCACGGCGGCCGCGTTGTTGTTGACCACCGTGGCCGCCTCGGCGCCGGTGAGCTCGCAGAGCAGGCCTTCGATGAGGTCATCGCGGTCGCCGCGGCGGCCGGTGTCGAGGTCGAACTCCAGGTTGTTGGGCGCGGCCATCAGCGCCAGCACCTGCTGCAGCGCGGCATCGGCCAGCAGCGCGCGGCCGAGGTTGGTGTGGATGACGGTGCCGGTGAGGTTGATGACCGCCCGCATCGACGGCGTGAGCCGCGCCTGCACCTGCGCGGCCAGGGCCTGCGGCAGCGCGTCGAGCTCGGTGCGCGGCAGGCTGCCCGCCACGGCGCGCGCGCGCGAAGCGTCCAGCAGCGCCCTCGCCTCGCGGGCCAGCAGTGTGTGGCCGTGCGCGGCCACGAGCGGTGCGCTGTCGCGCAGCAGCTTGTCCAGGGCGGGCAGCTCGCTGGGCTTGGCGAGGGGGCTGGCCTTGGAACCGTGGACCACGGATTCGTCGGGCGCCGCCATCAGTGCCCTCGCCCGGGCGGTGGCGCCTCGTCGGCCTCGCCGAACAGCAGCAGCAGGTTGACGCCGTGGCGCTGCAGGCCGGGGCCATCGTCGGGGTTGCTGACGAGCAGGTCCAGCGTCAGCGTGGCGAGGTCGTCGGCGACCGGCTCCAGGCCGTTGTCGCGCGCCGGGTGCATCAGCTTCAGGTAGTGGCCGCACTCGCTGCAGCATTCGGCCTGCACGGCGGCGGCGGTGCCGGTGTCGTCACCATCGGCGGCCACCAAGCTCTGCAGCGAAATGCCCTTGGTGCTCTGGCAGTGGGTGCACTTGATGCGCACGTAATGCCACTGCGTGGCGCACAGGCCGCAGGCCAGATAGCGCGCGCCTTCGGCGCCCAGGCGCTCCACCGACGCCACCGGCGGCGAGCCGCAGCAGGGGCAGGCGGTGGGGTCGTCGATGCGGCCGAAGGGCGCCACCGGCGCGCCGGCCTGGGCGGCGGCCGTCTGTTGCACCAGGCGCACGAAGTGCAGCTGCAGGCCCGCGGCGATCAGCGGCGCGCTGGCAAGGTCCAGGCCCAGCATCACGCCGGAGAGCAGGCGGCCGGCCTGGGTCTCCAGGTGTTCGTCGGAGGCCGCCGAGAGCTGGCGCGCGGCCGCGCGGGCCGGGCCTTCGGCGAGGTGGCTGGCGAGGTCGGTCAGCATCGCGCGCAGCGACTCGCGCCAGACCGGCGCCCGGGGCCAGTGCAGGGCCGGCAGCAGCGGCTGGCCAGCGCGGGCCGCGGCGTCGATCTGCTCGAACGCGGGCAGCGGCACCGCCACGCGGGCCGACAGCGCCCGGTGCTGGGCATCCGCCAGTTCGGCGACGAAGCGCAGGAAGTCGCCCATCGCGTGCCCCGCGGCCAGGGCACGCAGCCGCAGCGCCCGCTCGGCGAAGACGCCGGGCTCGGGCAGGTGCAGGAAGGTCAGCTGCTCGCCGGCACGGACGGCGATCTCTTCGGGGCTGAGGATCTTCTGGGAGGTCGCGGTCACTGTTTACCCGTCATCTCACGATGCCACAGCGGATGATTCTGACGCGCCCAGCCCTCGGTCACGGTACCGCGCGTCATCGCGCGGATGGTGCCCTTGACCCAGATCGCCGCGTAGACATGCATCGTGACGCCCAGGATCAGCCCGACCGCGCTGGCCGCGTGCAGCACGACGGCCAGGCGGCGCAGCAGGATCGGGAAGCTGTTGGCAAACCACGGCTGCCAGAAGGTAATGCCGGTGACGAGCAGCACCGCAAGGCAGCCGGCCATCAGCCAGAACACGCCCTTCTGGCCGGCGTTGTACTTGCCGACCGGGGGCATGGCGGCCTTGTCGCCGCGCAGCATGTCGGCGCTGTGCTCCACCCATTCGCGGTCGGCCGGCGTGAACACGTTTTCGCGCCACAAGCGCAAGAACAGGACCGCGAAGGCCGCCACCATGATGACGCCGAAGAACGGATGCAGGATGCGCGCCCAGACCCCGCCCCCGAACAGCGCACTGAAGAAGTACAGGCTCGGGTGGAAGAAGGCCAGGCCGGACAGCCCGGCCAGCACGAACATCAGCGCGATGAACCAGTGGTTCATGCGGTCGCGGTCTTCATAGCGACGCAGGTATCGGATTGCCATGTCGTGCTCCTTCAGGCGTCAGCCGGGTCGGTGGCCTTGTCGTCGGCGTCTTCCTTCGCCTCGACCGGGCCGACCTTCATGTAGTGGAAGAAGCCGGCCACCGCCGCGCCCACCATCGCCGCAACCGCCAGCGGCTTGGCCACGCCCTTCCACAGCGAGACCAGCGGGCTGATCTTGGGGTCGGCCGGCAGGCCGTGGTAGAGCTCGGGCTTGTCGGCATGCTGCAGCACGTACACCACATGGGTGCCGCCCACGCCGGGCGGGTCGTAGACGCCCGCGTTGGCATAGCCGCGCTCCTTCAAGTCGGTCACGCGCTCGGCGCCATAGTCGAGCATGTCTTCCTTGGTGCCGAAGCGGATGGCGCCGGTCGGGCAGGCCTTGGCACAGGCCGGCTCCAGGCCCACGCCGACGCGGTCGGAGCAGAGGCTGCACTTGTAGGCCTTGTTGTCGACCTTGCTGAGACGCGGCACATCGAAGGGGCAGCCGGTGACGCAGTTGCCGCAGCCGACGCAGTGCTCGGAGATGAAGTCGACGATGCCGTTCGTGTACTTCACGATGGCGCCAGGCGCCGGGCAGCTCTTCAGGCAGCCGGGGTCCTCGCAGTGCATGCAGCCGTCCTTGCGGATCAGCCATTCGAGGCGGTCCTTCTCGACCTCGACTTCGGAATAGCGCATCACCGTCCAGCTCTGCGGCGTCAGGTCGCGCGGATTGTCGTAAGTGCCATGGGCTTCGCCCACGTCGTCGCGCAGGTCGTTCCACTGCATGCAGGCCACCTGGCAGGCCTTGCAGCCGATGCAGGAGGACACGTCGATGAGCTTGGCGACCTCGGCGACGCTCTTGCGAACCTGGGCGGACGGCGTGGTCGTGGCCGAGCGCTTGGCGATGTCAAGGGATTGAAGTGAAGACATGACGTGTTGCCTCAGGCCTTTTCAAGGTTCACGGTGAAGCTCTTGTACTCGGGCGTCTGGGTGTTCGCGTCGCCCACGAAGGGGGTCAGGGTGTTCACGAGATAGCCCGGCTTGGCCACGCCGACAAAGCCCCAGTGGTTGGGCAGGCCCACGGTGTGAACCCGCTTGCCATCCACGTCCAGCGACGCGATGCGCTTGCTGACCACGGCCACGGCCTTGATGAAGCCGCGGTTGCTGCTCACCTTGACCCAGTCGCC
>RXJV01000095.1 GCA_003963075.1 Burkholderiales bacterium | reverse complement strand
CACGTCCTTCTTGAACTCGGCGCGGTAGTCCATGCACAGCTGCATGGCCCAGACGACGGCTTCGGGGTCGTCGCCGTTCACGTGCAGCACCGGCGCCTCGATCATCTTGACGACGTCGGAGCAGTACCAGGTCGAGCGCAGGTCGCGTGGGTCGCTGGTGGTGAAGCCGATCTGGTTGTTGATGACGATGTGGACCGTGCCGCCCGTGCCGTAGCCGCGGGTCTGGCTGAAGGCCAGCGTCTCCTGCACCACGCCCTGGCCACCGAAGGCCGCGTCGCCGTGCACCAGCACCGGCAGCACCTGGGCGCCGACCTTGTCGCCGCGGCGATCCTGGCGGGCGCGCACGCTGCCCTCCACCACCGGGTTGACGATCTCGAGGTGGGACGGGTTGAAGGCCAGCGACAGATGCACCGGACCGCCCGCGGTGGACACGTCGGAGCTGAAGCCCTGGTGGTACTTCACGTCACCGGCGGGCAGGTCCTCGGCGGCCTTGTGCTCGAACTCGGCGAACAGGTCGGCGGGCATCTTGCCCAGGGTGTTGACCAGCACGTTCAGGCGGCCGCGGTGGGCCATGCCGATGACGATTTCCTGCACGCCGCGCTCGCCGGCACGCTGGATCAGCTCGTCCATCGCGGCGATGAAGCTCTCACCGCCTTCCAGCGAGAAGCGCTTCTGGCCGACGTACTTGGTGTGGAGGTAGCGCTCCAGGCCCTCGGCGGCGGTCAGCCGCTCGAGGATGTGCTTCTTCTTGTCGGCGCTGAAGCTGGGCTTGCCGCGGGCCTTTTCCAGGCGCTCCTGCCACCAGCGCTTCTCGGCCGGGTCGGAGCCGTGCATGAATTCGGAGCCGATGCTGCCGCAGTAGGTCTCGCGCAGGGCCTGCACGATCTGGCGCAGCGACATGGTCTCGCCGCCGAAATAGCTGTTCACGGCGCTGAACGAGATGTCCATGTCGGACTCCGTCAGGTCGTAGAACGCGGGGTCGAGTTCGGGGATCTTGGGGCGCTCGGCGCGCTTGAGCGGGTCCAACTCGGCCCAGCGGTTGCCGAGGAAGCGGTAGGCCGCGATCAGCGACTGCACATGGACCTGCTTGCGGGCCACCGCCAGGTCGGCGCTGCTGGCCTTGGCGGCGAAGGCATTGGCCTTGGCGCGCTGGGCGAAGGATTCGATGACCGGCGCGTGAGCCACGTCGCGGGCCTCGGTGCCGTCGACGGCTGGCACGTGCTGCAGCGCGTCGAAGTAGGCGCGCCAGTTGTCAGGCACGGAGCCCGGGTTGTCGAGGTAGGCCTCGTACATCTCCTCCACATACGGCGCATTGCCACCGAACAGGTAGGAGTTGGACCTGTATTGCTGCATCATCTTTCGCTCACCTCATGCCCCGGCTTCCAGGGAGTTGGCTGGTTGAAGAACCTTCCGCGACACGGCTCGACCGGTTGGCGGATTGCGACCCACCTTCGCTGTTGCCAGGCAAAAGGGACGGGAAGGACCATAAGTCTCAAGGGGCCGAACTCTAGCACTTCGGGTTTGCCCGGCAAGCCAGGCCGGTTGCGACATACGTCACCGACACGGGTCGAAATAGTTTGACTGACCCGTAAACTTGCGCCGGCGACAGCCCCGCGATTGAATGGCTGCGTCAGGGGACATTCAGGAGATCCCATGCAAGTCCAGGTCGTTGACTACCGCGCGCCCGACGCGCCCGAAAAGTTCACCCGCTCGCTGCACGAGACCGGTTTCGGCGTGCTGACCCACCACCCCATCCGCCAGGCCCTGGTCGAGAAGATCTATGCCGACTGGCTGGCGTTCTTCAACGGCGACGCCAAGGCCGCCTACGCCTTCTCCAAGGAAACCCAGGACGGTTGGTTCTCGACCGAGATCTCCGAGACCGCCAAGGGCTTCAAGCAAAAGGACATCAAGGAGTATTTCCACATCTACCCCTGGGGCCGCATCCCGCCGCAGCTGAAGGAAGACGCCCTCGCCTACTACCGCGAGGCCAACGCCTTGGCCGAGGAACTGCTGGGCTGGGTCGAGCGCTACACGCCGCCGGAAATCGCCGCGAAGTACCGCGAGCCGCTGTCGAACATGATCCAGGGCAGCACCAAGACCTTGCTGCGCGTGCTGCGCTATCCGCCGCTGACCGGCCAGGAGCCCGAAGGGTCGCTGCGCGCCGCGCCGCATGGCGACATCAACCTGCTGACCATCCTGCCCGCGGCCAACGAGCCTGGCCTGCAGGTGCTGGGCAAGGACGGCGCCTGGCATGACGTGCCCTGCGACTTCGGCACCCTGACCATCAACATCGGCGACATGCTGCAGGAAGCCTCGGCGGGCTACTACCCGTCCACGCAGCACCGCGTCGTCAACCCCACCGGCGAGGGCGCGACCAAGAGCCGGGTCTCGCTGCCGCTGTTCCTGCATCCACGTGATGACGTGGTGCTGAGCGATCGCTACACGGCCGACAGCTACCTCAACGAGCGCCTGCGCGAGCTGGGTGTGAAGGTCTGAGCCGCATCATCCAGATCCACCCCGAGGCGCCGCCCAAGCCGGCGCCCGGTGAGCCCTGCAACGGCTGCGGCGTGTGCTGCCTGGCCGAGCCCTGTCCGCTGGGTGTGCTGCTGAGCCGGCGCCTGAGCGGCGCCTGTGTCGCGCTGCGATGGACTGGCGCTCGCTACCAGTGCGGCGTGCTGACGGCGCAGCCGCGCGGCCTGCGTGGCTGGCTGGTGCGGCGCTGGATCGCTGCCGGCCAGGGTTGCGACTGCCAGCTGGAGCCTGCGGGCAAGCCCTAGCGCATGTCGGTCTCGGGCACCGCATAGCATCCGGGCTCCAACACGAGGGAGCCCGCCATGAAGTTGATGCCCTGTCTGCTGCCGCTGCTGGCGGCGCTGTTCCTGAGCACCGCCACCGCCGCCCCGCTGCGCTGGGCGGCACAGAACGACATCCTGACGCTGGACCCGCAGTCACAGAACCACACCACCACCGTCACGATCAGCAACCACATCTACGAGGGCCTGACGCGGCGCAACGAGAGCTACCAGGCCGAGCCGGCTCTGGCCACCAAGTGGACCTATCTGTCGCCCACCCAGGTGCGCTTCGAGCTGCGCCGTGGCGTCAAGTTCCATGACGGTTCGCCGTTCACGGCGGACGATGTGCTGTTCAGCTTTGACCGTGTCCGCCAGCCGCTGGGCACCATGCAGGTCTACGTGACGGGCATCAAGGAGATCCGCAAGGTCGACGCCTACACGGTCGACCTGGTGCTGGAAGCGCCCACGCCGATGCTGCTGCAGAACATCGCCAATTTCTTCATCATGAGCAAGGCGTGGTGCCTGAAGAACAACGCGGGCGGCATCGCCGACTACAAGGCCAAGGACGAGAACTTCGCGAGCCGCAATGCCGCAGGCACCGGCCCGTATCGCTTCCTGTCCTGGCAGCCCGACCAACAGCTCAAGCTGGAGCAGAACAAAGACTGGTGGGGCAGCAGCAGCGGCAACATCACCGAGCTGACCTACCTGCCGATCAAGTCGGCTTCGACCCGCGTGGCCGCCCTCCTCTCCGGTGACGTGGACCTGATCACCGACCTGCCGCCGGCGGATTTCTTCCGGATCAAGGAGGCGGGCAAGCTCAAGGTCATCGAGGGCCCAGAGGTCCGCACCGTCTTCTTTGTGATGGACGAGGGCAGCGACGAGCTGCGCGACTCCAACATCAAGGGCAGGAACCCCTTCAAAGACAAGCGCGTGCGCGAGGCCATGAACCTGGCCCTGGACCGCGAGGCGATCAAGCGCAGCATCATGCGCGGCCTGTCGGTCCCCGGGGCGCTGATGGTGCCACCGGGCGCCAATGGCTGGGAAGCTGCACTCGACACGCCCTTGAAAGCTGACCCGGACAAGGCCCGCAGGCTTCTGGCCGAGGCCGGCTACCCGCAGGGCTTCGAACTCCCGCTGCATTGCCCGAACGACCGCTATGTCAACGACGAGGCGGTCTGTCAGGCAGCCGTGAGCATGTGGACCAAGATCGGCGTGAAGGCAAGGCTGATCGCGACGCCGTTCGTCACGCACAGCCAAACCTTCCAGCGCAACGAGTCGGCGTTCTACATGCTGGGTTGGAGCACACCGACCTATGACGCCCAACTGACGCTGCAGGCCCTCGCCCATACCCGAACGGCCGGCGCGGATGGCAATTTCAACTTCGGCAAGCTCAGTGACGCCAAGCTGGATGCACTGATCCAGCAGATCAAGACCGAGCCGGACACCGCCAAGCGCAATGCCCAGATTCGCGAAGCCCTGCTGCGCGTTCGGGATGAATACTTCTTCATCCCGATCCACCACCAGATCCGACCCTGGGCGATGAAGCCGAGCGTCAGCACGCTGCACCGTTCCAACGACTATTTCGAGGCCCGCTACACGACGGTGAAGTGACCGATGAAACGCATTCACGGCGCCGCAGCGGCGGGCCATCAACGTCGGCTCGCCATGCTGGCGCTGGCCGTCGCCGCACTGACCGCCTGCGCGGGCAACCGTCCGCTGGAGTTCGCCAAGCCCCTGGCCTTGCAGGATGCCCTGCCGGGCCATGCGCTTGTCTACCTCGTGAGGGCGCCACACGACGACGGCATCGTCGAGCTGGAGCTGGATGGACAGCCCGTGGCCCGGCTTCCCGCCAAGGGCTACACGGCCGTCCAGTTGAGTCGCGGCCAGCATCGGCTGACCGCCACGGCCACGGGCTCACGCTCCGACGGCCAGACCAGCCACCTTCTGAATGCCGAGCCCGACGAACGGCGTTTCTTCTACCTGGTGCAACCCACCGAGGTGAAGCCGCAGACCGGCTGGGTGGCGGTGCTGCCGAAACTCGTCCTGATCCAGCCGGCCATCGGCGGCACGCCAGTGCCCGCAGGTGCACGGCAGTGGCAGGAAATGAGCGAGGCCGACGCCCAGGGCATGCTGAGCATCGCCCAGTGGGTGATGCCGGCCCGGCGGGCCTATTGACGGCACGGGCCCGCTGCGGGGACCGACGGTGGGCGCGGCCGGCGCAGCGGCGCCCCCGGGCAAGCCCTAGCGCACGGCGCGGGGAGCCGACGCATAGCATCCGGGCTCCAACCTGGGGGAGCCTGCGATGCAGAAGATTTCGCGTCTGGTGCCGTTGCTATTTGCGCTGTTCCTGAACACCGTCACCGCCAACCCGCTGCGCTGGGCCGCACAGAACGACGTCCTGTCGCTGGACCCGCACGCTGCCAACCATGGCACCACCACGACGCTGACCGGCTATGCCTACGAAGGCCTGGTGCGCTACACCGAGAAGTTCGAGGTCGAACCCGCCCTCGCCACCAAGTGGACGGCCCTCAGCCCGACCCAGATCCGCTTCGAGCTGCGCCGTGGCGTGAAGTTTCACGAGGGCCAAACCTTCAGCGCCGACGATGTGATCCAGTCCTTCGCGCGCATCCGTCATCCCGCCAGCAAGATGACCGTCTTCGTCACCGGCATCAAGGAGGTGCGCAAGGTCGATGACTACACGGTCGACCTGCTGCTTGATTCGCCCCAGCCCGTGCTGCTGCGCAACCTGACCTTTGTCCGCATGCTCAGCAAGGACTGGCTGGTCAAGAACAAGTGCGAGAAGCCGCAGGAGCTCAAGGACAAGGAGGAAACCTACTGCTCGCGCAACGCCAACGGCACCGGTCGATTCAGGCTGGTGTCCTGGCAGCCTGACCAAAAGCTGCAGTTCGTCGCCAACCCCGCCTGGTGGGACCAGCCGCGCGGCAACGTCACCGAGCTGACCTATCTGCCGATCAAGCAGGACGCCACCCGCGTGGCCGCGCTGCTGTCCGGCGATATCGACCTGCTGACCGACCTGCCGCCGCAGGACGTGGCCAAGCTCAAGGCCGACCCGCGGCTGAAGATCATCGAAGGGCCGGAGAACCGCACCATCTTCTTCTTCATGGACCTGGGCAGCGACGAGATCCGCGACAGCTCGGTCAAGGGCCGCAACCCCTTCAAGGACAAGCGCGTGCGCCAGGCCCTGAGCCTCGCGCTCGACCGCGAGGCGATCAAGCGCAGCCTGATGCGCGGCTATTCGATCCCCGCGGGCCTGATGGTGGCGCCGGGCACCGCCGGCTGGACCGCCGAACTGGACACACCCACCAAGCCCGATGTGGCGCGTGCCAAGGCCCTGCTGGCCGAAGCCGGCTATCCCGACGGCTTCGACGTGCCGATGCGCTGCCCGAACGACCGCTATGTGAACGACGAGGAGATCTGCCAGGCGGCGGTGGCCATGTGGGCCCGGATCGGCGTGCGCGCCAAGCTCACGACCCAGCCGATGGCGCAGTTCACGCCGGCCCTGCAGGCGTTTGACCTGTCGTTCGGGATGTACGGCTGGGGCGTCAACACCTTCGATGCGCAGTACACGCTGCAGGACATCGTCCACACCCGCACCTCGGGGCCGGATGGCAAGGGCAACTACTTCCGCATCAGCGATGCCGGGGTCGATGCGCTGGTGCAGCAGATGCGCAGCGAGACCGACCCGGCCAAGCGCCTGGCGCAGATGCAGGACGCGCTCAAGCGCACGCGCGACGAGGTGTTGTTCATCCCGATCCACCACCAGGTCAGGCCTTGGGCGATGAAGGCCAATGTCTCGATCCCGCATGCCGCCAACGATGCGCCGCTGATCCGCCTCGCCACCGTGAAATGAGCCGCGTCCGCGCGGCGATGATGCGAGGGTGAAACCACCCGTCATCAACTTCTCAACCCTGCAGGCCTTCGTCGAGGTGGCCGCCACCCTGGCCTTCGCCGCGTCGGGCCTGCTGGCCGGTGCCCGCAAGCAACTGGATGTCGTCGGCCTGTGCGTGGTCGCCGGCGTGTCGGCCTTCGGCGGCGGCACGCTGCGCGATGTGCTGCTGGACCGCCGGCCTTTCTTCTGGGTCGAGCATGCGGACTGGCTGTGGGCGCTGATGGCGCTCTCGTTCAGCGCCATGCTCTTTCTGCGCCGGCGCCACCTGGCCCTCACCGAGAAGGCCATCCAGTGGCCCGACGCGCTGGGCCTGGGGCTGTTCACCGCGAACGGCACGCTGGTCGCCCTGGACGCCGGCATGCCGGCCATCGTCGCGGTGCTGATGGGCGTGATCACCGCCGTGTTCGGTGGCGTGCTGCGCGACATCGTCTGCAACGACATCCCGGCCGCCTTCCACGACCATCGGCCCTATGCGCTGTGCAGCTTCGTCGGTGGCTGGGTGCTGGTCGCTGCCCAGTCGCTGCAGGCGCCGCAATGGGCCGCCATCAGCGCGGCGGCTGCCACGGCCGGGCTGCTGCGTGGCCTGGCGCTGTGGACCGGTTACACGCTGCCGGCCTGGCGCATCGTCAAGCGCTGACGCGGCGCGGCAACCGCCTCAGTGCGAATGCACCGAGCGCAGATGCGAGCCCGTGGCGCCCGCCTGGGGCGCGCCTTCCTGCGCGGCCGCCGACAGGCCATGCAGGATGCCGCAGCGGTCTGCGCTCTGGGCCGCAGCGCAACGCTGACGCAGGGCCTTGAGCTGCGTCTCCAGCGCGCGCAGTTCCCGGATGCGGCGCGAGACATGGCCGATGTGCGCGTCCAGCAGCGCGTTCACGTCGCCGCAATCGCCGCCCGGCGCGTCCTTCACGCGCAGCAGCACCCGCACCTCATCCAGTGACATGTCCAGGCTGCGGCAATAGCGGATGAACTGCAGCCGCTCCAGGTGCCCCGCCTCATAGACCCGGAACCCGCCCGGGTTGCGCGCCGGCGCCGGCAGCAGCGCCTCGCGCTCGTAGTAGCGGATGGTGTCGACCGCGGTCGACGAGGCGGCGGCGAGTTCTCCGATCTTCATGGCGGGCCTGCAGCAGTGGTCGATGCCCAAGTGTAGGCACTTGACTCTGGAGCTGCTCCAGGGAGTCCAATCGCTGCAACAGCAAAAATTGCGACGCCCACCCGATGAGCACACACCCACACGCACACGCCGGCCACCACCACCCGCAGGCTGGACATCAGCGGCACGTCCATGGGCATGGCCACTCGCTCGACCACGGGCACGGGCACGATCACGATCACGATCACGATCACGATCACGATCACGATCACGATCACGGGCATGACCACGCGCATCACGATGCACACGGCGGCGCCTGCTGTGCCGGTGAGGGCCATGTGGCGGCCCTGCCCCTGCCGCCAGCGAACGGCGGCCTGCTGCTGCGCATCCCGCAGATGGACTGCCCCACCGAGGAGGGCCAGATCCGCCGCGCGCTGGAAGGTTTCACCGACATCCGCAGCCTGCGCTTCGACCTGCCCGCGCGCGCGCTGACGGTAGATGCGCCGCACGCCGTCTGGCCGGCCGTCACCGCCGCCATCACGCAGGCCGGCTTCAAGGCCGAGGCGCTGTCCGTGCCGCCATCGGCTGAGCAGACCGCGCGCGCCCAGCGCAGGGAATGGTTGCGGCTGGTGGCCGCACTGGGCGTCGCGGCGGCGGCCGAGTTGCTGCACCTGCTCGCACCGCAGGGCATGGCCTGGCAGGCCGCTGGCATGGTGGCGGCCGTCATCGCGATCGCACTGTCCGGCCTGGCCGTGTTCCGCAAGGGTCTGGCGGCCTTGCTGCGCGGCCAGCTCAACATCAATGCGCTGATGGCAGTTGCCGTCAGCGGGGCTTTCGCGATTGGGCAATGGCCCGAGGCGGCGATGGTGATGGCGCTCTACGCGCTGGCCGAGTTGATCGAGGCCCGCTCGGTGGAGCGCGCCCGCCACGCCATCACCGGCCTGCTGGCGCTGACGCCCGCACAGGCAGAAGTGCGCCAGCCCGACGGCAGCTGGGCCCGCTTGGACGCCAAGACCGTCGCGGTGGGCGCCACCGTGCGCGTGAAGCCCGGCGAGCGGCTGGCGCTGGACGGCCGCGTGACCGCTGGCCAGAGCGCGGTCGATCAATCGCCGGTCACCGGCGAGAGCGTGCCGGTCGACAAGGCGGCCGGCGATGCGGTCTTTGCCGGCACGATCAACCAGGGCGGTTCATTCGAATTCGAGGTCACCCAGCCCGCTGCCGGCACCGTGCTGGCCGGCATCATCCGCGCAGTCGAGGCCGCGCAGGGCCAGCGCGCGCCGACGCAGCGCTTTGTCGACCGGTTCGCGGCCGTCTACACCCCAGCCATCTTCGTGTTGGCACTGGCCGTGGCCGTGGGCACACCGCTGCTGCTGGGCTGGCCCTGGCTCAGCGCGATCTACAAGGCCCTGGTGCTGCTGGTCATCGCCTGCCCCTGCGCCCTCGTCATCTCGACGCCGGTGACCATCGTCAGTGGCCTGGCAGCGGCCGCGCGTCGGGGCATCCTGATCAAGGGCGGCGTGCACCTCGAACAGGCCCGGCGGCTGCGCGTGCTGGCGCTGGACAAGACCGGAACGCTGACCGAGGGGCGCCCCATACTGGTGGCTCAGCAAGCGCCGGACGGTGCGGCGCTGCCTGATCGCGTGGCACAACTCGCGCTCAGCCTCGCGGCCCGCTCCGACCACCCGGTGGCGCAGGCCATCGCCCGCGGGCTGCCGGGCGAGGCAAGGCCGGTGAACGAGTTCGCGGCCGCAGCCGGCCGCGGCGTGACGGGCCGTGTTGACGGCATGGCCCTGCTGCTCGGCAACCACCGCTGGATCCACGAACGCGGCCTGTGCACACCGGCGCTTGAAGCCGTCATGCAGGCCCACGAAGCCGAGGGGCGCACCGTGTCGCTGCTGGCCGACGAGGGCGGCGTGCTCGCGCTGTTCGCGGTGGCGGACACCGCCAAGCCCAGCAGCCGCGAAGCCGTCGCCGCGTTGCGCGAGCTCGGCATCGCGCCCGTCATGCTGACCGGCGACAACCCGACGACCGCGCAGGCCATTGCGCGCCAGCTCAGCATCGACGAGGTTCGCGCCGAGCTGCTGCCGCAGGACAAGCAGGCCGCCATCGGCGAACTGGGGGCTCGCGGCCCGGTCGGCATGGTGGGTGACGGCGTCAACGACTCGCCGAGCCTTGCCGCGGCGGCGGTTGGTTTCTCGATGGGCGCCGCCGGCACCGACACCGCCAAGGAGGCCGCCGACGTGCTGATCATGAACGACGACCTGCGCAAGGTGGCTGAGACGATCCGGCTGTCGCGCCGCACCCACGCGCTGCTGTGGCAGAACATCGTGCTGGCGCTGGGCATCAAGGCGGTGTTCTTCGTGCTGGCGGTGTTCGGCAACGCGACGATGTGGATGGCGGTGTTTGCCGACATGGGCGCGAGCCTGCTCGTCGTGTTCAACGGCCTGCGGCTGCTGCGGCGCTGAAACGACCGCGGCCGCCCGCAGGCGGCCGCGTGTCAATGCAATCAACCCGTCAGGCCAGCGCGAGCCGCTGCCGCGCGGCCGCGTATTCGCGTTTCAGACGGGCAACGAGATCGGCCGTGGGCAGCACCTCGCGAACCGCGCCGATGCCCTGTCCGCTGCCCCAGATGTCCTTCCAGGCCTTGGCCGCGCCGCCGCCGAAGTCCATCTTGCTCGGGTCGCTCTCGGGCAGGTGGTCCGGGTCCAGGCCGGCCGCCACCACCGAGCCGCGCAGGTAGTTGCCATGCACGCCGGTGAACAGGTTGCTGTAGACGATGTCGTCGCTGTTGCTGTCGACGATCATCTGCTTGTACTCGGCGCTCGCGCGGGCCTCGTCGGTGGCGATGAAGGCCGAGCCGATGTAGGCCAGGTCCGCGCCCATGGCCTGGGCGGCCAGGATGGCATCGCCGGTGGCGATGGCGCCCGACAGCGCCAGCGGGCCGTCGAACCATTCGCGGATCTCCTGGATCAGCGCGAACGGGCTCTTCACGCCGGCATGGCCGCCTGCACCGGCGGCGACGGCGATCAGGCCGTCGGCGCCCTTCTCGACGGCCTTCCTGGCGAACTTGTTGTTGATGATGTCGTGCAGCACGATGCCGCCCCAGCCATGCACCGCCTGGTTCACATCCTCACGCGCACCGAGGCTCGTGATGATGATGGGCACCTTGTACTTGGCGCAGACCTGCATGTCGTGCTCCAGCCGCTCATTGCTCTTGTGCACGATCTGGTTGATCGCAAACGGCGCCGCCGGCCGGTCCGGGTGGGCCTTGTTGTAGGCGGCCAGGGTCTCGGTGATCTCGGCCAGCCATTCGTCGAGCAGCTCCGCCGGGCGCGCATTGAGCGCCGGCATCGAGCCGACGACGCCGGCCTTGCACTGCTCGATGACGAGCTTGGGGTTGCTGATGATGAACAGCGGCGAGCCGATGGCGGGCAGCGGCAGGTGCTTCAGGATGTCGGGCAAGGCCAAGGGGATGTCTCCGTCAGAAAGCTTCGAGGCTCAGTTCGGTCACGCTGTCGGCGCCGTCAACGATCGCTGCGCGCAGCGAGGCCGTGCGGGGCAGGATGTGCTCGGCATAGAAGCGTGCCGTCGTGATCTTGGCGCTCATGAAGTCCTTGTCAGTCTCCAAGGCGTCTTCCGCGGCGATCAACGCGCGGGCGAGCTGCCAGCCAGCCACCAGGTTGCCCGCCAGCATCAGGTAGGGCACGGAGCCGGCGTAGGCGGCGTTGGGCTGGGCCTTGGCCGAGCCGGCGATGAAGTCCACCACCGCGAGGAAGTCCTCGCGCGCGGCGCGCAGCGCCTTCAGCACCGCGCGGGCGGTGGCACTGTCGCGTTGGGCGAGCTGGCCTTCGGTCACTTCGATCTGGCCGGCGATGCCGCGCGCCAGCTGGCCGCCGTCCCGCGCGGTCTTGCGGCCGACGAGGTCGTTGGCCTGGATCGCGGTGGTGCCTTCGTAGATGGTCAGGATCTTGGCGTCGCGGTAGTACTGCGCCGCACCGGTCTCCTCGATGAAGCCCATGCCCCCGTGCACCTGTACGCCCAGGCTCGTGACCTCCAGGCTCATCTCGGTGCTGTAACCCTTCACGAGCGGCACCATGAAGTCGTAGAAGGCCTGGTTTTGCTTGCGGGCGTCGGCGTCGGGGTGGTGATGCGCGGCATCAAAGGCCGCGGCGGCGGTGCTGGCCATCGCACGGCAGCCTTCGGTCAGGGCGCGCATCGTCATCAGCATGCGGCGCACGTCGGGGTGGTGGATGATGGGCGCGCTGCCGGGCTTGGAGCCGTCCACCGGGCGGGACTGCACGCGGTCCTTCGCATAGGCCACGGCCTTCTGGTAGGCCCGGTCGGCGATGCCCACGCCCTGAAGGCCGACGCCATAGCGGGCCGCGTTCATCATGATGAACATGTACTCCAGGCCGCGGTTCTCTTCACCGATCAGCTGGCCCACGGCGCCGGGTCCGGCGCCGTTCGCACACATCGCCGCCGTGCCGTCGCCGAACTGCAGCACGGCCGTGGGGCTGGCCTTGATGCCCATCTTGTGCTCGATGGACACGCAATGCGCATCATTGCGGGCGCCGAGCGAGCCGTCGGCGTTGACGAGGAACTTCGGCACGATGAACAGGCTGATGCCCTTCACGCCCTCCGGCGCGCCAACGACGCGGGCCAGCACGAGGTGGACGATGTTCTCGGCCATGTCGTGCTCACCATAGGTGATGAAGATCTTGGTGCCGAAGATCTTGTAGCTGCCATCCGCCTGCGGCTCGGCGCGGGTGCGCACCAGGGCCAGGTCGGAGCCGGCCTGCGGCTCGGTGAGGTTCATCGTGCCCGTCCAGCGGCCTTCCAGCAGCGGCGGGATGAAGGTTGCCTGCTGCTCGGGGCTGCCGGCGGTCAGAAGTGCTTCGACGGCACCGTCGGTCAGCAGCGGGCACAGCGCAAAGCTCATGTTGGCCGCCTGCAGCATCTCGTTGCAGGCCGCGGCGATGGTCTTGGGCGCGCCCTGGCCGCCGAAGTCGGTCGGGTGCTGCAGGCCCTGCCAGCCGCCCTCGGCGTAGGCACGGAAAGCGTCCTTGAAACCGGGCGTGGTCGTGACCTGGCCGTCCTTCCAGAACGAGGGGTTCTTGTCGCCTTCCCAGTTCAGCGGGGCAATGACGTCCTGGGTCAGCTTGGCGCACTCTTCCAGCACGGCACCGGCAGTGTCGAGGCCGAAGTCAGCGAATGCGGGGATCTGCTGGGTCAGCGTCTCCAGGCCAGCGAGGTGCTGGATGTTGAAGAGCATGTCCTTGACGGGAGCTTGGTAACTCATGGGTTCCTCCAGGCGGATACAAAAAGGGCGCCGCAACGACCTCAGTCGGGGGCGCCCGGTGCAGTCTGTGCGTGGCTTACAGCGTGTTCACGAGTTCCGGCACAGCCGTGAACAGGTCGGCTTCCAGGCCGTAGTCGGCGACCGAGAAGATCGGGGCCTCCGGGTCCTTGTTGATCGCGACGATGACCTTGGAATCCTTCATGCCGGCCAGGTGCTGGATGGCGCCGGAGATGCCGGCGGCCACGTAGAGCTGGGGTGCGACGATCTTGCCGGTCTGGCCAACCTGCCAGTCGTTGGGCGCGTAGCCCGCGTCCACCGCGGCACGCGAGGCGCCCAGGGCCGCGCCAAGCTTGTCGGCCAACGGGGTCAGCACTTCCATGAACTTCTCGTTCGAACCGAGGGCCCGGCCGCCCGAGACGATGATCTTGGCGGCGGTCAGCTCGGGGCGGTCGCTCTTCGTGACCTCGCGGCCGACGAAGCTGCTCTTGCCGCTGTCTGCAGCCGCAGCGGCAGATTCCACGGCGGCAGAGCCACCGGTGGCCGCCGCCGGGTCGAAGCCGGTCGTGCGCACGGTGATCACCTTGACGGCATCGGCGCTCTGCACGGTGGCGATGGCATTGCCGGCGTAGATCGGGCGCTCGAAGGTGTCGGCGCTGACGACCTTGGTGATGTCGCTGATCTGGCCCACATCCAGCAGCGCAGCGACGCGCGGGGCGACGTTCTTGCCGGCGGCGGTGGCCGGGAAGAGGATGTGGCTGTAGCCCGAGGCCAGCGCGATCACTTGCGCGGCGACGTTCTCGGCCAGGCCCTCGGCCAGCGCGGCGGCGTCCGCGTGCAGCACCTTGGCCACGCCGGCAATCTGCGCGGCAGCCGCAGCGGCGCCAGCGGCGTTGTGGCCGGCCACCAGCACATGCACGTCACCGCCCAGGGCGGCAGCGGCAGTGACGGTGTTCAGCGTGGCGCCCTTGATCGAGGCGTTGTCGTGTTCGGCAATGACGAGTGCGGTCATGTCAAAGTCTCCAGATTCGATACGGCTT
>RXJV01000117.1 GCA_003963075.1 Burkholderiales bacterium | reverse complement strand
AAGACCTCGCCGGTGTCGGTGTCGCGGTACTCCTGGTCCTGGATCCAGTAGTCGGCATAGGTCACGTAGCGGTCGAAGATGTTCTGGCCGTACTCGGAGTAACTCTCCAGGTAGGCGGTCTGGATCTCCTTGCCGATGAACTCGGCGTAGCGCGGGCTCAGCTGCTCCTTGATGAAGCCGACGTACTTCTCCTCCAGGTCCTTGGGGAACTGCTCGCGCTCGATCTGCTGCTCCAGCACATACATCAGGTGCACCGGATTCGCGGCGACCTCGGCCGGGTCGAAGTTGAAGACCTTGGACAGGATCTTGTACGCGAAGCGCGTGCTGATGCCGCTCATGCCTTCGTCCACGCCGGCGTAGTCGCGGTACTCCTGGTAGCTCTTCGCGCGCGGGTCGGTGTCCTTCAGGTTCTCGCCGTCGTAGATCTGCATCTTGGAGTACAGCGACGAGTTCTCGGGTTCCTTGAGCCGCGTCAGCACCGCGAACTGGCTCATCATCTTCAGTGTGCCCGGGGCGCACTTGGCCTCGGCCAGCGACGAGCCGCGGATGAGCTTCTCGTAGATCTTGACCTCCTCGCTGACGCGCAGGCAGTAGGGCACCTTGACGATGTAGACGCGGTCCAGGAAGGCCTCGTTGTTCTTGTTGTTGCGGAAGGTCTTCCACTCGCTCTCGTTGCTGTGCGCCAGCACGATGCCGTCGAACGGGATGGCGCCGAAGCCCTCGGTGCCCTTGTAGTTGCCCTCCTGCGTCGCCGTCAGCAGCGGGTGCAGCACCTTGATCGGCGCCTTGAACATTTCCACGAACTCCAGCAGCCCCTGGTTGGCCAGGCACAGGCCGCCGCTGTAGCTGTAGGCGTCGGGGTCGTCCTGCGCGAACGTTTCCAGCTTGCGGATGTCGACCTTGCCGACCAGGCTGGAGATGTCCTGGTTGTTCTCGTCGCCCGGCTCGGTCTTGGCCACGCCGAGCTGCTTGAGCACGCTGGGGTAGCGCTTGACCACCTTGAACTTGCGGATGTCGCCGCCGAATTCGTCGAGCCGCTTGACGGCCCAGGGCGACAGGATGCGGTTCAGGTAGCGGCGCGGGATGCCGTAGTCGCGCTCCAGCAGCGGGCCGTCCTCGGTGGGGTCGAACAGGCCCAGCGGGCTCTCGTTCACCGGCGAGCCGGCCAGCGAGTAGAAGGGCACCTGCTCCATCAGCTGCTTCAGCCGCTCGGCGATGCTGCTCTTGCCGCCGCCCACGGGGCCCAGCAGGTAGAGGATCTGTTTCTTTTCCTCCAGCCCCTGCGCAGCGTGTCTGAAATAGGACACCACCTGCTCGATGGCTTCTTCCAGACCATAGAACTCGGCGAAGGCCGGGTAGATCTTGATCGTCTTGTTGGCGAAGAGGCGCGACAGCCGCGGGTCGTTGCGGGTGTCCAGCATCAGCGGCTCGCCAATGGCCTGGAGCATGCGCTCGGCCGCTGTGGCGTAGGCGAGGGGGTTGCGTTTGCACTCAGCGAGGTAGTCCTCCAGCGAGAGCTCCTCGACCTTGCTGCGCTCGTAGCGCGCTGCGAAATGGCTGATGACGTCCATGCCGATCTCCTGCGGTTTGAACTCCACAGGGCGCAGGCACGATCCGTGCCCGAGCTGACTGGGGGGCTCTGATCGCGCCTCCACTGCAAGGCGTCATCAGAACTCTCCACGCGGCGTGTCGTCAGCGTGCGACCGCTCACGACAACGCGGTCCCAAGAATAAGCCGCTGTCCAACCACCAACAAACAGGCTCGGTATTTCGTTGACAGCTTGCGGGCCAGCATACGCCCACGCGGCAACCGGGGAGCTGGAGCTTTCCAGTCAAACTCCACGCATCGGGCCGCTTTCATCGCGGGCCTCGGTTGCCCGCGGCGCCATCGCTCGCGGTGCGAATTCATCCCGGGCTGAACCTGCCGAGGTGGCTGCGCTGGGTGTGGCCGTGTCCGGCACGCGGCGACTTGGGCTAGGCTTATGAAACCGCTTTCATTTTGGCGGCCTGCCCTCGCCTTCCGTCGAGCCCGGAGCCGGCGGGCGGGTCGCCACCTCTGCCAGGAATGCCATGCCCAGCCTAGCTTCGTCGCCGCAGCGCCGTCCCATCCGCCTGGCATCCGTCACAACGCCCGCCCTCGGCGCGATGGCCTTGTGCCTTGGCTGGTTCTGCACCACTGCGGCCTGGGCGGGCGGTGCCGTCGACAACGGCATCACGATCAGCGTGCGCGGCACGCAGATGGCCGGCCCCGACCAGGACGACCGCGGCGAGCCCGACTGGCTGGCCCGCATGAACAATTGGCGACGCGACCCCGCGGCCACGCACGCCGCCTGGCTGCAGGCCATGCAGCGGTGGCGCAGCGAGCAGCACCAGCGCCTGGGCTACGACGACGCACAGTACCGCCGCCCGGAGCTGCAGTGGACACAGCGCAGCTTCGTGCAGCCGCAGGTGATGGTGGAGGACCGTCTGCTGTACGACCCGGTCCAGCGCGTCTACACCGTGCAGAGGCTGCTCGATGACCTGCGCCAGCGCTATGGCGGCATCGACAGCGTGCTGCTGTGGCCGGTGTACCCGAACAGCGGGGTGGACAACCGCAACCAGTGGGACCTGCTGCGCGACATGCCCGGCGGCGTGGCCGGCGTGAAACGCATGGTGCAGGACTTCCAGCGCCAGGGCGTGCGCGTGTTTTTTCCGACCATGCCATGGGACGTCGGCACGCGGGACGAAGGCCGCAGCCAGGCCGAGGCCACCGTCGAGCTTCTGGCGGCAATCGGCGCTGACGGTGTCAATGGCGACACCATGGCCGGCATGCCGGCCGATTTCCTGCGCGCCGCGCAGGCCCGTGGCGTGCCGCTGGCGCTGGAGCCCGAGCTGCCGCTTCAGGACGACGCCATGCTGGCCTTCAACACGCTGAGCTGGGGCTACTGGGAGATGCCATTCGTGCCGCTGGTCAGCAAGTGGAAGTGGCTGGAGCCACGCCACATGGTGCATGTGTGCGACCGCTGGGCCACGGACCGGCACGACGTCTTGCAGGCGGCCTTCTTCAACGGCACCGGCATCCAGAGCTGGGAGAACGTGTGGGGCTGGTGGAACGGCATCACGCCGCGCGATGCCGCCGCGTTGAAGCGCATCGCCGGTGTCTACCGCGGCTGGCCGGCGCTGCTGTCCAGTGCAGCTTGGGAGCCGCATGTGCCCACCGGCCAGTACGGCGTCTACGCCAGCCGCTTCCCCGGCGACGCGGCCACGTTGTGGACCATCGTCAACCGCAACGACTTCACCGTGGGTGAGCTGCCGTTGACCGTGGCGCACGCGCCCGGTTCGCGCTACGTGGATGCGTGGAACGGCCGCGAGTTGAAGGCCGACATCGGCGCCGATGGCCGCGCCACCGTCACGCTGGCGCTGGAGCCGCGCGGCTTTGGCGCGCTGCTGCAGCTGCGCAGTGCCGACGCCGTGGCCGCGGCCCGGCCGGTGCTGCAGGCGCAGCGCGCGCTGGCCGAGAGGCCGCTGGCGTCCTACTCACGCGAATGGAAGCCGTTGCCGCAGCGGCTGGTGCATCAGCAGCCCACGCGGCGCTTGAAGGCCGCACCGGCCGGCATGGTGACCGTGCCAGCCACGGCGGCCTACGATTTCCGCGTGACCGGCCTGCAGGTCGAGGGCGAGAACCGCCCGGGGCTGGATGTGCAATACCCCTGGGAGGCGGTGGCGCGGCGCGAGCATGTGCACCGCATGGTCATCGAGCGCTTTCATATCGACCAGCACCCGGTGACCAATGAGGACTTCGCGCGCTTCGTGCAGGCCACGGGCTACCGGCCGGCGGACGGGCACCACTGGCTGGCGCACTGGTCGGGCGGGCAGCCTGCCGCGCAGGACCTGAAGCGACCGGTGGTGTGGGTGGGTCTGGAAGATGCCCGTGCCTATTGCCGCTGGGCCGGCAAGCGCCTGCCGCATGAGTGGGAATGGCAATATGCCGCGCAGGGCAACGATGGCCGGCGCTACCCATGGGGCATGGATTGGCAAGACGACTTCGTACCGCCCGTGCACACCGCGCGCGACCTGCCGGTGCTGGCCGAGGTGGGCCGCTTCCCGCAGGCGGCCAGCCCCTTCGGCGTGCAGGAGATGGTGGGCCACTTGTGGCAGTGGACCGACGAGTTTGAGGATGAGCGCACGCGCGCCGCCATCGTGCGCGGCGGAAGCCCCTACCAGCCGCAGGGCGCATCCTGGTACTTCCCCAACACGCGCCGGTTGGACCAGCACGGCAAGCTGCTGCTGATGGCCCCGTCCAAGGACCGCTCGGGCCTGATCGGCTTCCGCTGCGTGGCGGACGCCGCCTGAGTTGGCCCTGCGTGCCCGGCTTTCCCGTCACCCCGTGTCGGCTGGCCAGTCACCACCGCGTGGGGTGCGCCGCTAGCCCGTTCAAAGCGGCCGGAACTGTTGGCGCCAGGTCCGCGGCGACACCCCGAACGCCGCCTTGAACTGGCTGCGCAGTTGAGGCGCCGAGCCCAGGCCGGTGAGGGCGGCGATGGCCTCGATGCTGTGGTCGCTGGCCTCCAGCAGTTGCTGGCAACGCCGCAGCCGCTCGCCTCGCAGCCAGGCGCCCACGCTCAGCCCCGTCTGCGACTGAAAGTGGCGGGTGAAGCTGCGCCGGCTCATGTGGACGCGCGCGGCCAGCGTGTCCAGCGGCAGCGGTTCGTGCAAATGGGCGCGCAGCCAGTCCAGCAGCTCCGACATCGCGGCGCCGCGCGCATGGCCGGGCAGCGTCTGGGGGACATATTGCGCTTGGCCGCCGACGCGGTGGGGCGGTGTCACCAGCATCCGCGCGGTGGCGACAGCGGCCGCATGGCCGGACCGCTGGCGCACCAGGTGCAGGCAGCAGTCCAGCGCTGCGGCTGCACCGGCGGAGGTGGTGACGGAGCCATCATCGACGTAGAGCACATCGGCATCCAGTGCCACCTCGGGGAAGCGGGCGGCGAAGTCGGCTATGCTGTGCCAGTGTGTGCTGGCGCGGCGCCCGTCCAGCAGGCCGGCATGCGCCAGCACGAAGGCGCCCAGGCACAGGCCGACGATGTGGGCGCCGCGGGCGTGTGCGCGGCGCAGCGCGGCCAGCAACGCCGTTGGCGGCACCTCGGCCGGGTCTCGCCAGCCCGGGACCACGATCAGCTCTGCCCGCGCGAGGCCGGCCAAGCCGCGAGGACAGACGATGTCGAAGCCGGCATCGCTGCGCAGCGTTCCCGGTTCGGCCGCGCACACGTGCAAGTTGAAGCCCGGCGTGCGGCCGAACACCGCGCAGGGCACGGACAGCAGGAAGGGGTTGATGCCATCGAACGCGACGACGGCGACGGTGCAGCCGGCCATGCGGCAATTCTGGCCCGATCCATGCGGTTCATGGCATGCGGGCCACTCGCCGCCCACGCGGGGCGCTGCGACGATGCCGGCATGGAGATCACCACCGACCTGCCCCGGCTTGACGCCATCCTGGCCGTGTGGGCCGACCGCCTCGGCCCCGACGCACAGGGCTATGGCAACCACTGCCGGCGCATGCTGCAGTTTTGCTTCGCGCTCGCGGGGCCGTTGTCGCCCCGGCAGCGTGAGCTGCTGCAGGTGGCGGCCGCGTTTCACGACCTTGGCATCTGGAGCGATCACACGGTGGACTACATCCCGCCGTCGGTACGCGAGGCGCGCGCCTATGCGCTGGCCAACGGCTTCGCGGCCGAGGCCGAGGAGATCGCGCTGATGGTCGGCACCCACCACCAGGTGCGTGCCGACCAGGTGCCGCAGTTCCCGCTGGTGGAGGTGTTCCGCCGCGCGGACCTGGTGGACTTCTCGCTCGGCCTCGTGCGTCAGGGCCTGCCGCGCGCCTTCATCCGCGCTGTGAAGCTGACGTGGCCGAACGCCGGGTTCCACCGCTTGCTGATGCGCCTGACCTGGCGCCAGCTGAAGGCCGAGCCGCTGCGCCCGCTGCCGATGATGAAGTGGTGATCAGGCCGCAGGGCCGCGCAGCCTGTCGAGGATGCCCGAGAGGGCGTCCAGCGAATCGAAGTGGATGGCCAGCTCACCGCTCTGGCCGCCTTTCTTGGTGCGCTTCTTCACGCGCACCTCGACGGTGGCGCCCAGCGCATCGGCCAGCTCCTCTTCCAGCCGCAGCACATCGCGGCTTTTGTCGCCCTTGACGCGCAGCAGCGGCGTCTGGCGCGCCGCGCCCTGGGCCTTGGCGACCAGCTTCTCGGCCTCGCGCACGCTGAGCTTCTTCGCGGCGATCTCGCTGGCGGTGGTGATCTGCGTGGCGCCATCCAGCGGCAGCAGCGCGCGGGCATGGCCCATGTCGAGGTCGCCCGCCATCAGCATGGCCTGCACCGGTGCGGCCAGGTTCAGCAGGCGCAGCAGATTGCTCGCCGCACTGCGCGAGCGGCCCACCGCCTGGGCAGCCTGCTCGTGCGTCAGGCCGAACTCGTCGGTCAGCCGCTTCAGGCCCTGGGCCTCTTCGAGCGGGTTGAGGTCTTCGCGCTGGATGTTTTCGATCAGCGCCATCGCCGCGGCAGATTCGTCCGGCACGTCCTTGACCAGCACCGGCACTTCGCGCAGGCCGGCCAGCTTGGCGGCCCGGAATCGGCGTTCGCCGGCGATGATTTCGTAGCCTGCGCCAGCGCTTGACGACAGCGGTCGCACCAGGATCGGCTGCATGATGCCCTGGCCCTTGATGCTCTCGGCCAGCTCATACAGCGAGCCCTCGTCCATGCGGGTGCGCGGCTGGTACTTGCCGGCCTGCAGCTGCTCCAGCTTCAGCGTCGACGGCCTGCCATCGCGCTCCGTGGTCGGGGTGTCGCTGACTTTCGGGCCGAGCAGGGCTTCGAGGCCGAGGCCCAGGCCTTTGGGTTTCTTGGTCGCCATGGGCGCGGATTGTCGTTCAGGGCTGAAGCAGGCCCCTCAGCAGTTCGCGCCCCTCGGGCCAGTCGCCGAGGCCCGACTCGGCGTTCAGATGGCCGCGCGCGCCGGCCATGACGACCTGCGAGCCCCAGTCCTGCGCCATCTTCAGCGCACGCTCGGCGCTGCCAAAGGCATCGTCGCTGCTGATGACGGTGATGCTAGGAAAGGGCAGGCGCGGCCGGCGGATCGGGCGCCAGTTGTGCAGCTGGGGCGGTGTGGCCTCCTGCTCGGTGTCGGGCGGCGCCACCAGCAGGGCGCCCCGCACCCGTGCCGTGTGTCGGGAATGCTCGGCCCAGCTCGCCACCAACTGGCAGCCGAGCGAATGCGCCACCAGCAGCGCCGGCGCGTCGTCCTGCAGCAGCACCTCGTCCAGGCGGGCCATCCAGTCGCCGCGCCGCGGCCAGTGCCAGTCATGCTGCTCGACGCGCACATCGCCGTGCAGGCGCTCCCAGCGGCTCTGCCAGTGGTCGGGGCCGGAGTTCTGCCAGCCCGGGAGAAGCAGCACGCGCTCAGACTTCATGGTTTGCCCTTATCCTGACGGGCCGATTTTCAGCGAGCGGAGCAGCGGCAATGACGTTCAAGGTGTTTGTCGACGGACAAGAGGGCACGACCGGCCTGCGGATCCATGAGTACCTCGCGGCCCGCACCGACATCGAGGTGCTGAAGATCGACTCGGACAAGCGCAAGGACCCGGCCGAGCGCGCGCGTCTGCTGAACGCCGCGGACGTGGCCTTCCTGTGCCTGCCCGACGCCGCCTCGCGCGAAGCGGCGGGCATGATCACCAACGCCAACACCTGCCTGATCGACGCCAGCACGGCCCACCGCACCGTGCCGGGCTGGGCCTTCGGCCTGCCCGAGCTGGCACCGGGCCAGCGCGACGCCATCCGTGCGTCCAAGCGCATCGCCAACCCCGGCTGCCATGCCAGCGCCTTCATCCTGGGCGTGCGCCCGCTCGTGGACGCCGGCCTGCTGCCGCGCGACGCCGCCGTGAGCGCCACCTCCATCACCGGCTACTCGGGCGGTGGCAAGAGCATGATTGCCGAGTATGAGCAGCAGCCGCTGCCCGCCCATCTGCAGGCGCCGCGGCCCTATGGCCTGGGCCTGAAACACAAGCATCTGCCGGAGATGATGGCCCATACCGGCCTGGCCGCGCCGCCGGTGTTCATGCCGGTGGTGAGCAGCTTCTACAAGGGCCTGGCCGTCAGCGTGCCGCTGCACCTGAGCCAGTTCCGCGCGGGCACGACGCCGGAACAGATCCAGGCCGCACTGGCCGCGCACTATGACGGCGAGCGCTTCATCCGCGTGATGCCGCTGCGCGATGCGGCTACGCTGGAGGCGGGCTTCTTCGACGTGCAGGCCTGCAACGACACCAACCGGGTCGACATTTTTGTGTTCGCCAGTGACACCCAGGTGCTGGTGCTCACGCGGCTGGACAACCTCGGCAAGGGCGCCAGCGGCGCGGCGGTGCAGAGCATGAACGTGCACCTGGGCGTGGACGAGGCGCTTGGCCTGGCCTGAGCCAGCCCGGCTTTGTGAGCGAGGCGGTGATGGGCTCGGCCTTCGAGCCTCGGCAGGGGCTTGCACCCGGGGCATAGCGCCGTACGCAGCGCGTCGACGGCGGCCCGGCACCGCGGGCCGGCGATTCACGCGTGGCGCTGTCGATTCGTCGCAGGCCACTCGTCGGCGGCGCGCGTCGTGCGCACAGTGCGGGCCAACGCAACCCCCGGATGGAGACCTGACATGACCGCTTCCCTGCCCCTCTGGCCCTTTGCGCTGCTGGCCGGCCTCGTGCTGCTCGGCCTGCGGCAGTCGGTGGACCGCGTCGTCGAACCGGGCGCGCTGGTGCGAGTGGCCGTGGCGATGGCGGCGTTCTCGCTCTACGGCGTCACCACGGCGTTTGGCGCGGCTCCGCTGCCGGTGTTGGCCTGGGCCGTGGGGCTGGTGGCGGCGCTGGTGCTGGGCGCGTCGCGCCTGGCGCCACGCGGGCTGGCGTCGGTGGGCGACGCGGTGCGTCTGCCGGGCAGCTGGCTGCCGCTGGCGCTGATGCTGGGCATCTTCGGCGCCAAGTTCGCGCTCAGGGTCGCCACGGGCCTGCATGCGCCGGTGGTGCAGGCGGCCTGGTTTGCCGCGCTGGCCAGCACCGTGTTCGGCCTGTTCAGCGGGGCGTTCGCGGTGCGGGCGCTGGCCGTCTACCGCTTCGTGCAGGCCCGCCGGGCGGCGGCCTGAGTTCCCGCGCCCCGCAGCGCCAGCCGGTTCTGGCCTACTGCGCCACCAGCTCCACGCGGCGGTTGCGGGCGCGGCCGGCCTCATCGCCGTTGCCGGCCACCGGCGCCAGCGAGGCCAGGCCCCGGGCGGCGAGGCGCTTGGCGTCGACCTTGTAGGGCGCCGCGGTGAGCGCCGCCACCACGGCCTGGGCGCGCGCGAGGCTGAGCTTCTCGTTGGCGTCGAAGCCGCCGACGTTGTCGGTGTGGCCGACGATCCAGGCCTTCAGCGCCGGCTGGGCCTTGAGCAGCTCGGCCATCGCGTCGAGCTGGGCCTTGGACTCGGGCTTGAGCTCGGCCTTGCCGGTGTCGAAGAACAGGCCGGTGAGGGCCACGCGGCCTTCGGCGGCGAGGCCCTGGCCGATGGCCTTGGCGTCCACCGTGACCTGGCCGGTGGGCATGGCCTTGGGCTCGACGATCTCGATGTAGCTGGCGCTGCGGTCGGTGTACTCGTTGTCGGCCAGCGAGGTGAAGACCAGCACCTGCAGCGTGGTGCCGCCACGGCTGAGGGTGCCGGCCAGGATGTGGGCCTCGTCGAAGGTGACCGACATCTCCAGCCCCCAGCGCGCGCCGCGGAAGCTGCTGCCCTTCACGCCCACCAGCGCGCCCTTGGCCCACTGCATGGTCTTGCCGCGGTCGCCCAGGTTGAGGGCGAAATAGGTGTCTGCGCAGGCCGCCTTGCCGTCGCAGCTGAAGCGCGGCTTGAAGCCCGCGGCCATCAGCGCCTGCTGCTGGTTGCGGAAGACTTCGAGTGGCGTCTTGCCCGCCGGGCTCAGGTAGAACAGCCGCGTGACCTTGCCCTCGGCCTGCACCGGGTCGGCGAACTTCTTGCGATCGTTCTTCGACACACCAGCCGCGCCGGGCAGCTCGGTGGCCGCCCATTCCTGCTGGCCGTAGCCCACCAGCAGGCTGCCGCTGAAGCGGCTGATGACGGGGTGGTCGGTGGCACCGGCGACGTCGGCGGTCGGGAAGTCATCGGCCGCGCGGGCGAGCGGGCTGGCCATCGACAGGGCGAGCAGGGTGGCGAGCGTGAGGGTGGCGCGAATTCGTGTCATGGCAGGTGGGGAGTGAGCAGGCGCGATGTTGACGCAGCCCGCGCGCCAGCCCGCCGGCGCTGCGACCTGCAAACGTGGGACAGGGCGCCCTCAGCGCCGGGCCAATTCGTAACGAAATTCAACGCAGGGCTCACCGCGGAACTCGGCGTCCACCCGGGCGATGCGCCGACCGCCCAGCCGCTCCAGCAGCCGCAGGCAGGCGGTGTTGCGGGCATCGGTCTGCGCATGGATGCGTTCGGCCGCGGTCTGCGCGAACACCCTCGCGATGCCCTCGCGCACCGCCGCGGTGGCGATGCCGCGGCCCTGGGCCTGGCGGGCCAGGCTGAAGCCGAACTCCGCCTCGCGGCCATCGGCGCTCAGGTGCACGCCGAGGTCGCCGAGCAGCGCATCGGTCGCGTCGTCGGCGATGGCGAGCTGCGTCCAGCTGCCGGGCTGGAACAGCGGGATGGCGGCCATCTCGGCCAGGAAGGCACGGGCCTGCTCATCAGGCTGCGGCACCCAGCCCTGCCAGCGGCCGACTTCGGTGTCCTGCCGGTAGGCCTGGAAGGCGGCAAGGTCGCTCTCGCGCAGGCGGCGCAGGCTCACACCAGATCCTTCTCGGGGCTGCGGTAGTGGTAGCGGTAGGCGAAGACGAAGCCCAGCCGCGCGTAGAGCCGCTGGGCGACCGCGTTGTCGCTGCCCACCTGCAGGTAGGCCTGGCGCACGCCCTGGGCGTGGGCGTGGGCCAGCAGCGCGCGGCACAGGCGCTCGCCATGGCCCTGGCGGGGCACGGCCGAGGCGATGTCGTACAGCCCGACGAGCTCGCCCTCGACCACCATCTGCCCGCAGGCCAGCAGGCGGCCGGCATCGTCCTGCAGCGCGAAGCCCTGGTAGCTCACCGGTGCGTTAGCGATGCGCTCGGCGTGGGCGGCAATGGCCGTGTCGGACGAGCCGCGCAGCGCGCCGACGAGGGCGGCGTAGGCGGGCGCATCGAGGGCCTGGAGGGCGACCAGTGCCGGGTCCGGCCGCAGCGCGTCCAGCACCATCACATCGGCCGCGTCGAACACGCCCCAGCCCTTGGCGGCCAGGCGGGCGTCGAGGTCGGCCGGCTGGCTCCAGGGGGTGACGCGCACCGCCAGCGGCAGGCCCGCGGCGTCATAGGCCCGCTGGCAGCGGGCCAGCAGCTCGTCCAGCGGCAGCCTGCCCTCGCGCAGCGCATTGATGCAGCGCGAGCGCTTGGCCTTGCCCGGCGACAGCCGGATCAGCCAGCCGTCGATGTCGGTCTGCTGGGGGGGCGCGCTGGCGTTCAGCCCGGCGAGCTCGGCGCGCAAGGCGAGGTCGTTCGTCATGGCCTTGTTGGCGGCCTAAAGGCCGTTGGCCGGCAGACCAACTCGCGCGCGGGTGACGGCGGCAGCCATGGGAGCCTTACCTCATCGCCCCGATCCGCTTCACCATTTCCTTGGCGAAGTCGACAAACGCCTGAGCGCCCTTGGAGGCCGGGTCGAACACCACGCCGGGCAGGCCGTAGCTGGGTGCCTCGGCCAGGCGCACATTGCGCGGGATGACGCTGTCGAACACCTTGTCGCCGAAGTGGGCCTTGAGCTGGTCGCTGACCTGCTGCTGCAGCGTGATGCGCGGGTCGAACATCACGCGCAGCAGGCCGATGATCTGCAGGTCCGGGTTCAGGTTGGCGTGGATCTGCTTGATGGTGTTGACCAGGTCGGTCAGGCCTTCGAGGGCGAAGTACTCGCACTGCATGGGCACGATCACGCCATGCGCACTGCACAGGCCGTTGAGCGTGAGCATCGACAGCGAGGGCGGGCAGTCGATCAGGATGAAGTCGTAGCTGTCGGCGGCAGCGGCCAGTGCCGACTTCAGCCGGGCCTCGCGGCGCTCCAACTCCACCAGCTCAACCTCGGCGCCGGCCAGTTCGCGGTTGGCGCCGAGCACGTCGTAGCCGGCCTTGTCGGCCCAGGCTTTGGCCTCGGCGATGGAGGACGACTCCAGCAGCACGTCGTAGACCGTGGTTTCGAGCTTGCGCTTGTCGATGCCGGAACCCATGGTGGCATTGCCCTGCGGGTCCAGGTCCACCACGAGCACGCGCTGGCCGATCTGGGCCAGGCCGGCGGCGAGGTTGACGGTGGTGGTGGTCTTGCCGACGCCACCCTTCTGGTTGGCGATGCAGAAAATCTTGGCCATGGCGAGGGTTCCGGGAGCAGCCGGCATCGTACCGGCCCTGGGGCGGGGCGCCCCTCGGGCGCGACCCGCGAAGTCGCCCTTTGTCGGGCGAATCCCGCTACGGCCGGGTCACTGCGGCCGCATCCAGACCAGGCAGCGCTGGGCGTCGAGCCCGGGCACGTGGAGCTGTTCCACGTGAAACACGTCCACGCCCGTCGGGAGTGCGGCGATCTCGTCCGCCGGGTGCTGGCCCTTCATCGCGAGCCAGACGGCGCCCGGCGCGAGGTGTTGGCGGGTGAGGGTGGTGAAGTCAACCAGCGAGGCGAAGGCGCGGGAGGTGATGACGTCGAAGGGCTCGGTCGCCAACTGCTCGACCCGGCTGTGCACGCCATGCAGGTAGGGCAGCTTCAGCTCGGCCGCAACCTGCTGGATGAAGGTGGCCTTCTTGGCGACCGCGTCGACGCAGCTCACGTCGGTGCCGGGGCAGCAGATCGCGATGACCACGCCGGGCAGTCCGCCGCCGGCGCCGACATCCATCAGCCGGCGGGGCGCGCCGTGCTTCTGCAGGGGGGCGATGACCGACAGGCTGTCCACCAGGTGGTGGCTCAGCATCTGCGCCGGGTCCCGCACGGCGGTCAGGTTGTAGACCTTGTTCCACTTCTGCAGCAGGGCCAGGTAGGCCAGTAGCTGGTCGAGCTGGGTGTCGTTGAGGTGGAGGCCGAGTTCGCGGGCGGCGCCTTCGAGCGTCTCCCTCATGCCGCTTCCGCCTCGGCGGTGAAGCCCTTGAACTTGCCCTTCTTCAGGTGCACCAGCAGCAGCGAGATCGCGGCCGGCGTGATGCCGGAGATGCGCGAGGCCTGGCCCAGGGTTTCGGGGCGGTGGGTGTTGAGCTTTTGGCGGGCCTCGAAGGAGAGGGCATGGACGAGGCTGTAGTCCAGGTCCTCCGGCAGCTTCAGGTGCTCGAAGTGGGCGGCGCGGGCGACGTCCTCGGTCTGCTTGTGGATGTAGCCGGCGTACTTGACGCTGATTTCCACCTGCTCGGCAACCAGGTCGGCCAGCTCGGCGCCGAGCTCGGCGGCCAGCGTTTCACGTGAAACACCCACCTCCGGTTTGGCGATGGCCGCCACCTCGGCCACCGTGTCGAAGCCCACGCCCGGGCGGCGCAGCAGGTCCGCCAGGTTGTATTCGCGCTCCAGCGCCTTGCCCACCAGCCGCTCAGCATCGGCTGCCGGCAGGATGCCCGGATGGACCCAGGTGCTCTTGAGCTTTTCGGTTTCACGTGAAACCGCGTCGCGCTTGCGGTTGAAGGCGTCCCAGCGGGCGTCGTCCACCAGGCCGAGTTGGCGGCCGGTCTCGGTGAGGCGCAGGTCGGCGTTGTCTTCGCGCAGCTGCAGCCGGAACTCGGCGCGGCTGGTGAACATGCGGTAGGGCTCGGTCACGCCCTTGGTGATGAGGTCGTCCACCAGCACGCCCAGGTAGGCCTGGTCGCGCGCGGGTGTCCACGGGCCGTCGCCGCGCACCTGCAGCGCGGCGTTCAGGCCGGCGAACAGGCCCTGGGCGGCGGCCTCCTCGTAGCCGGTCGTGCCGTTGATCTGGCCGGCGAAGAACAGGCCCTGGATGACCTTGGTCTCGAAGCTGGCCTTCAGCCCGCGCGGGTCGAAGTAGTCGTACTCGATGGCGTAGCCGGGGCGCAGGATGTCGGCGTTCTCCAGGCCGGGGATGCTGCGCACCGCGGTGAGCTGGATGTCGAAGGGCAGGGAGGTGGAGATGCCGTTCGGGTAGAACTCGTGCGTCGTCAGGCCCTCGGGCTCCAGGAAGATTTGGTGCGAGTCCTTGTCGGCGAAGCGGTTGACCTTGTCCTCGATGCTCGGGCAGTAGCGCGGGCCCACGCCCTCGATGACGCCGGTGAACATCGGGCTGCGGTCGAAGCCGCTGCGGATGATCTCGTGGGTGCGGG
>RXJV01000122.1 GCA_003963075.1 Burkholderiales bacterium | reverse complement strand
GCGGACATCAGCAAATACCAAAGCTCGCGGTGTTCGGTCGCTGCGCAGGCAGCGCAACCCGCAGTTTCTTGTCGGATCGCCTCATCGACCCATCAGTGCGCCGCGGTGTGAGAAAAACGCCGCCGCCATCCGCCCCAGCCGCCCCCGAGCCTGCGCCGCCGTGACCGCCCCGGGCGCCGGGCGCAGCTCGGCGGGAAACCGCCCCATCCCCGCAAACAGCGCATACCAGGACGGCCGCAGATACATCAGCGCCGGGCCGTGACGCTCAAGTTCGGCCTCGAAGTCGCCGCCGCGGTCCCACACGTCCAGCAGGCTGGCGAGCCGGTCGGACACATTCGGGTGGGCGCGGTTGGCGCGCCAGTAGTCGGTGTCGTGGCGGGTGTTGAGGCGGTAGTGGGCGACGACGTAGTCGCGCACGCCCTCGAACATTTCGTTCACGCGGCGGTTGTAGGCCTCGCGGTGGCGCGGTCCGAAGTCGCCCGCCTCGAGCGCGCCGATGAACTGCTCCACGCTGAGCTGGATCAGCATCAGCGCGGTGGCCTCCAGCGGTTCGATGAAGCCTTGCGCCAGGCCGATGGCGACGCAGTTGTGCGACCAGTGCCGTGCCACGCGGCCGACGCGCATGCGCAGCCGGCGGGCCTCCACGCCCTCGGCCGCGGCGCCGAGGTGGGCGCGCAGTTCGCACTCGGCCTCGTCGTCGCTGACGAAGGCCGAGCTGTAGACATAGCCGTTGCCATAGCGCGAGGTCAGCGGGATCTGCCAGGCCCAGCCGTGGCGCAGCGCGGTGGAGACGGTCTCGGACGGAATGTCTTCACTTTCGACGAGCGCGGTGGGCATCGCGACGGCGCGGTCGTTGAACAGGTTGTCGGCAAAGGGCAGGAAGGGCTCGCCGAGGGTCTCGTTGATGAGCAGGCCCTTGAAGCCGCTGCAGTCGACGAAGAGGTCGGCCGCAAGGCGCTCGCCGTTGGCGAGGTGGACCGCGGCGATGTCGCCGTTCTCGTGCTGCTCGACGCGCGCCACCGTGCCCTCGACATGGCGCACGCCCCGGCCCACCGCGTGCGTGTGCAGGAAGGCGCCGAGCTTGCTGGCGTCGAAGTGGTAGGCGTAGTCGGTGGCCGGACCCTCGGTGAGGTCGTGCGGTGCGCGGCGCTGGCGGGCCAGTTCGGCGGCCAGAAAAAAGTCCTGTGGGTTGGCATCCGCCGCCTGGCCGCGGCGGCGCAGGCAGGCATTGGTGAAGAACTGGTTGCCCAGCTCGCGGTCGGCCTCGTTGAAGAAGGGGTGGACGTAGCTCTCGTAGCCCGGCACCGTGCTCCAGCCGGGGAAGCGGATGCCGCATTTGTAGGTGGCGTCGCAGGCCGGCATCCAGTCGCGCTCGGCGATGCCCAGCGTCGCGAAGAAGCCGCGCAAGTAGGGCGTGGAGCCTTCGCCGACGCCGACGGTGCCGATCTCGGGCGACTCGACCAGCGTGACCGCGACGCCGCGCGCGGCCCAGCGCTGGCGCAGCAGACAGGCGGCCATCCAGCCGGCGGTGCCGCCGCCGACGATCAGGATCTGTTGGGGAGGTGTCATGGATCAGCCTGCGGGCAAAGCCAGGCGCACTTCAAAGCCGCCCTCGGGATGGTTGCGAAAGCGCACGCTGCCGCCGTGGTCGGCCACGATCTCGCGGACGATGGACAGGCCCAGGCCCAGGCCTTCCTTGCGCATGGCGGCGCCGTGGTCCAGCCGGGTGTAGGGCTGGCCCAGGCGGGCCAGGGCGGCCTCGGGCACGCCGGGGCCATGGTCGCGCACCGTCACGCTGACCATGCCGGCCTCGCCCGGCGCGATGGCCACCTGCACCGGCTGCTGCTGGCTCTCGCCGTAGAACATCGCGTTGTCCAGCAGGTTGCCCAAGGCGCGCTTGAGCGCCAGCGGCTTGCCGAATGCGGTCAGCGGCTGGCTGTCCAGCTCCACCTTGTGGCCGCCCAGGCGGGCGTCGCGCACCATCTTCTGCAGCACGAGGTCGATGCGCAGCGGCGCGCGGTTTTCGTGGATGTCGGTGTCCTTGACGATTTGCAGCGCGGTCTTGACCATCATGTCGAGCTCGTCGAGGTCCTCGTGGAACTCGTCCTGCACGGCGGTGTCGTCGAGCAGCTCGCTGCGCAGCCGCAGCCGCGTGATGGGCGTGCGAAGGTCGTGCGAGATCGACGCGAACAGCCGTTCGCGGTCGCCGATGTAGCGGCGGATGCGCTCCTGCATGTCGTTGAAGGCCTCGATGGCCTGGCGCACCTCCTGGGTGCCGCTGACCTTCAGCGGCTTGGGCGCCACGCGCCGGCCCACGCGAGCGGCGGCCTGGCTCAGGCCGGCCAGCGGCCGCGTGATGGCGCGCACCGCGATCAGGGTCAGCAGCACGGCCAGGCCCAGGGCCAGCAGTTGCGGCGTCAGGCGCTGCCAGGTGAAGAACTCGAGCTGCTCCAGGAAGTAGGGGTCGGGCAGGGTGCTGCTCAGGTAGAGCCACTGGCCGGGCTCGGTCTCGGCCTGGATGACCAGGAAGGGCGCCGGCCGCTCGGCGGCGATCAGCGAGGGCTCGACCCAGCTGTCGGGCAGGTCGCTCAGCAGTGCGCCGCTGGGCGACACGGCCAGCCCGAGGGGCGAGGCCAGCGCCACCCGCAGCGGGGTGCCGCGCGGCAGCTGAGCCCCCAGCTCGGCGCTGACCTGATGTTCGAGCAGACGCGCCATCGGCTGGCCGGTCAGCGGGGTCACGGGCACCTCGGCGCTGTTCACAAACACCAGAAAGCGGGTGCCGCCCATGGTGCGCAGCTGCTCGATCAGCAGCGATCGGTAGGCGGCCGGCAGCTCGCGCAAGGCCCGCACCGCGCCGGTGGCGCCGCTGGCCACATGGTGGGCTGCGAGCTCGGTCTGCCGCCGCACGCGCTGCTCGATCTGGCTGTACCAGACCGCGTTGACCGCCAGCTGCACCAGGGCCAGGCCGCCCAGCATGGCCAGCACGAAGCGGCCCTGCAGGCTGTCGAACAGAAAGCTGCTGGCGCGCTGCCGCCAGGGCCGCTGCGGCAGGGGCGGGCCGAGGTCCGCCTCGGCCGGCTCAGAGAGCATGACGGGGTGTCACCGTGGTCGAGAACACATAGCCCGAACCGCGCACGGTCTTGATGAGGGCCGGCTGCTTGCCGTCGTCCTGTAGGCGCTGGCGCAGGCGGCTGACCTGCACGTCCAGCGAGCGGTCCAGCGGCCCGAGGTCGCGGCCGCGGGTCACCTCGGCGAGGCGGCTGCGGTCCAGCACCTCGCCGGGGTGTTCGACCAGCAGCTTGAGCAGCTGGAAGTCCATGCCCGACAGCGCAGTGGCGGTGCCGTCGGGGTCGGTGAGCCGGCGCTCCAGCAGGTCCAGCGTGAAGCCGTTGAAGTCGTAGAAGCGCGGCTCCCGGGGCCGGTCCTGGCCGGCGCGGCGGGTGATGGCCTTGATGCGGGCCAGCAGTTCGCGCGGGTTGAAGGGCTTGCCGAGGTAGTCGTCGGCGCCCAGCTCCAGGCCGACGATGCGGTCGGTCTCGTCGGCGCTGGCGGTCAGCATGATGACGGGCACCTCGGAGCGGCGCCGCACCGACTGGCACAGCGTGAAGCCTTCGGTGTCGGGCAGCATCACGTCGAGGATGCACAGGCTGATCTCGTCGCGGTGGCGCTCGAACTCGGCCATGAAGCTGGCGCCATCATGGGCCAGCAGCACCTCGTACTGGTTCTTCTCAAGGTAGGTCTTGAGCAGGCTGCGGATTTTCTGGTCGTCGTCGACGATCAGGATCTTGCGCGGGGTCATGAGGACGGTTTCTTCGGTGCCAATGCCCGCAGCAGGCCTTGCAGCTTGCGCTGGGCGGCGGCGGGCGTCTGGGTCGGGTCCAGCGCGAAGCGGTGGACGGTTTCGATGATGGCGTTCTTGCCGACCTCGCTGAACGCCATGCGGTGCACCAGGCTGGGCACGCGCGGCGTGGACGGGTTGGCGAACAGCCGGAAGGACTGCTGGGCACAGGGGTCCAGCTCGTCGACGGGCACGTCGCGCCGCACCGGGATGGAGCCCTTGATGCGGTTGTAGCCCAGCTGCAGCGTGGCGCTGCCGAGCAGCTCGGCCATCTTTTCCTGGTCGGCCTGGGCCGAGCCCGCGCCGGCCAGCATGGCCAGGGTGTCGATGCTGAACAGATGGGCCTGGGCAGTGCCGGGCACCGCCTTGCAACTGAAGTCGCGCTCGCCCTCCAGCCCCAGCGTGCCGAGCTCGCCTCGGGCCCAGTCGCCCATGATCATCATGGCGGCGCGCTCGCCGGCGAAGTCGCCCACGATGTCGGTCCAGGGGCGCTCGCCGGGCGCGGTGCCGGCAGCGGCGCCGGTTGGCAGTGCCAGGTTGCGCCAGTTGCGCAGCCGCTGCAGGGCGCGGGCCAGCGCGGGGTCGTCGAAGGCCGCGAGGTCGCGTTGCTCCAGCATGCGGCGGTAGAGCCCGGGCCCGGCCTCACCGAGCAGCAGGGCCTCGAACACGGTGGCCACCTGCCAGGGCTCGTCGCTGAAGGCCACCGGCGTGATGCCGGCGGCGCGCAGCTTGACGGCGGCGCGCTCCAGCCCGTCCCAGTCGTTGGGCAGGTCCAGCCCGAGTCGCTTGAAGACGGCCTTGTTCAGGTAGAGGTTGTTGATGCGCTGGATGCCCAGCGGCGCCGCCACGACATGGCCGTGCACGGTGACCTGGGCCATGACCTGCGGGAACATCACCTTGGCCCAGTTGCGCTTGGCGGCCACGCCGTCGAGGTCGAGCAGCAGGCCCATGTCGGCCCACTCGGTCATCGATGCGCCGTTGAGCTGGGCCACCTTGGGAGCCATGCGCCGCAGGATGCGCTCGTTGAGTACCTTGATCGCCGGACCGCCGCCGCCGCCGGCCACCGCGCCGTCCACCCACTTCAGGCCGTTTTCGGCCATGCGGGCGGCGACATGGTTGGCCGCGGCACGCTCGCTGGCGGACGTCCACCAGTGCAGCACATTGAGTTCGCCCGCGCCTTCGGCCGCTGCCAGCGGCGCAAGGCTGGTGGTGGCCGCCCCGGCCGCGCATCCCCAGGGCAAAACCGCCAACGCCAGCATGCGGCTCATCTTGCGGGCGACCCGGCGATGTCCGTCTTGCGTTTTGTACGAGTTCGGTAAGTTTGTGTGACTCAAGGGCGCCGCCGCATGCCGGGAGGCGGCGATTGTGGGTGCGCGCTGGCGGCCGGGCGATTGGGAGTTTGCCGGGCTGCCGCCGCTCGGCCGGCGGCGCTCAGGCGAGCGCGGGCTCGATGGCTGTCGCCAGTTTGAGCTCGTCTTCCACCACGCGGCCGATGGCCTCGGCCTCGGGCGCGGGCAGTTGTTCGCAGCGCCAGTTCAGCTCGCGCACAAATTCGTTCAGCCGCCAGTGCAGCTCGCGCAGCACGATCCACACCTCGCACAGCATGGGCAGGTCGTCGGGTGCGAGCCAGCCCTGCTCGGTCAGCTGGTCGGTCTGGTCCAGCCCGGTGCTGTGAAACGCACGGCCGAGTGCCGCCAGCCGGTCGTCCAGCCGCTGCAGCAGCTCGGCAAAGCCCGGGCTCGGGTGCTGCAGCAGCGCGAGCCGCTGCACCAGGCCCTGCAGCGAGTGCAGCCGGGCGGTCTGGCTGGCGGCATGCTGCATCAGCGACGCGGCATCGGGCATGGCCAGTGCCGCCTCGGTGAAGTCAACCGGTGCGCTGCGCCGGGCGGCCGCGGTGACCGCCTGCAGCAGGCGGCGGTCGAATTCATGGGTCATCAGCCGCAGCAGGATGCGCGCATGCTGCCCGGCGCTGCGGCCCGACTCGACAACGCCCATCAGCATTTCGGCCATCGCCAGCACCTGGCCGCTCAGCGGGATCTGATCACCCCGCCGGCCACAGGGGTAGCCGAAGCCGTCCAGGCGTTCGTGGTGGTGGAGCACCGCGTCCGCGACCGTCGGGCCCGCGCCGGGCAATTCGCGCAGCAGGCCGGCTGCGACCACCGGGTGTACTGCGACGTGGCGCCACTGCGCAGCGTCCAGGGCCTGCCCGCGGGCCAGGATGGTGGGATCGATATAGAGCTCGCCAACGTCGTGCAGCAGCCCGGCAATCAGCAGGGGCTGCAGCGGCTGTGTGGCGTCGATCTCCTGCATCAGCGCCGCCGCGACCAGCGCGACGCCAACGGCATGCTCAAGCTTGTTGGGGGCCTGGTCGGCGTAGAGCGTGACCAGCGCTTCGAGCTGCACCGTCAGCCGCAGTTCGCCGAAGGCGGCCTCGATGGTTTCGATCCGCGGCGCGGCGCACAGTTCGGCGAGCAGCGCATGCTTGCCGATCAGCGTGCGTGCCACCCGGTCCATCGGCCGCGTCGCGACGCCGCCGATGATCCTCGTGCAGGCCTCCAGCGGCTTGTGCAATTTGTGCTGCAGCAGGCGCTCGCGCGTGCGCGCGTCGATGCTGCTGCCTTTGGCAACCAGCTTGACGCCGTTGCCGCTGACGATGTCCTCGGTGGCCTCGACGCCGCGCGTCTCGGCGGCCGCCACGAGGCGGTCGAGGTAGTGCTCATTGACGGCGAGTTTCTCGCTCATAGATGGCTCCCTGTTCGCGGCTGGCACCCCCATCTGCGTGGCTGTGGCGTTAGCCGCGGGCGGATCATGGGTCGTCGCGCGCTGGGGTGCAATCCTGGCCGCCGCAATCGGCTGCATTCAACGGAGGTCGGCGTGATCCACGTCACGCCAGCCTGTGCCGCCGGACGTCCTGCATCGACCACTGCGCCCACCGCGCGAGCGGATGCCGTTTTGCTGCTGAGCCGCTCAGGTGGTGGTGGCGCTGTCAGATCAGCCGGTGCGTTCTGCGCGCCCTCAGGGAGGAGTGACCGCCACGGGGCTTGCGCGGGTTAGCCCCAACGAAACGCATCGTGGGCTGAGGCTAAAATTTTCATTAAAGGGGAAGCCTGCGTACCCAAAGCACATGCTGAGGATGCCGGTTGAACCGATGCCCGACGGCAACCGCCCCGGGCGTTTTTTTTGTTCGGATCCGTGCAAGAAGACTTTACAAAGCGAGTTGGCTTCTTGTGTTCGGCGGGGCGTCGTTCAGTCCGGCGGGATCTAGAATTCGTGCCCTCCCGGAGACTGGCCGCGACGTGAGGCTGCTCGCCGGTCTTCCGCCGGGCCGCATGGCCTTGAAGAAGTCATTGACTGTGATTTGTAGTTGCAAGAAGGAGCGCGCATGAATTTTGCGCAGGAGAAGCAAGGCGCGTCCCGGTTCACGGGCATTGGGGCCGTGATCCTGATCCACGTGATCATCATCTGGGCACTGGCCAGCGGCTTGGCACGCAAAGTGGCGGAGAAGGTCGTCGGGCCGCTGGATGTCAAGGTGATCGAAGAAAAGGTCAAGCCGCCGCCGCCGCCCGAGAAAGTGGTGCCGCCTCCGCCGGATCTCAAGGCTCCGCCGCCGCCTTTCGTGCCGCCGCCCGAGTTCCAGGTGACCGCTCCGGCACCGCCGGCGCCGGCCATCCAGTCGACCCAGGTCGCCCCGCCCGCCGTGGCTGAAGTGCGCCCGGCGCCGCCTCCGGCGCCGGTGGCCGCGCCGGCGCCTGCACCACGGCCCGCCAAGATCACGGCGGGCATGGTCTGCACGAAGATGGGCAAGCCCGAAATGCCGTCGGTCAACTGGAGCGGCGAAGCGCTGTACAAGGCCGTCGCCACCGTCAAGGCCGGCCGCGTGACCGCCGTTGAAATCACCTCGTTGCGTGGCGGCGTGGACCGCAAGGCGCAGCGGGCGCTGATCCAGGCCATCGAGGCCACGCTGCGCGACACCTACGAGTGCCCGGGCGATCATGTGTTCGAGCAGGAGTTCCAGTTCAAGATCGAGTAATTAGTTCCGCTTCGAATTCGGCGCCCGCTCGGCGCGTTCAACCAACACCAAACCAGAATTTTCCGTAGGAGTTGACTCCATGATCTCTCGCCTCACCGGCTTCATCGCCGCCATCGCCGTCGCCGCGACCCTGGCCGTTTCTCCCGTTCACGCGCAAGACCAGAAGCCTGCCGACGCTGCTCCGGCTGCCACCGAGGCGGCTGCACCGGCTGCCGCTGCTGCGCCCGCGAAGGCGATCGACAATCCTTACGGCCTGCAGGCCATGCTGTCGCACGGCGACATGGTCTCCAAGACCGTGCTGGCTCTGCTGCTGATCATGTCCATGGGCAGCTGGTACATCCTGATCGTGCGCCTGTGGGACACCAGCAAGCTGGGTTCCGAGGCCAAGGACGTGCGCGCCACCTTCTTCAAGAAGGCCAGCCTGGCTGACGGCGTTCGCAGCCTGAAGGAAGAGAGCGCCTTCCGCTACATCGCTGCTGCCGGCGTCGAGGCTTCGGAGCACCATGAAGGCGCCCTGACCGAGAACATCGACCTGAGCAGCTGGGTCACGGTCAACATCGACCGCGCCGTGGCTGACGTGAACAACAAGGTTGCTGGCGGCCTGGGCTTCCTGGCCACCGTCGGTTCTACCGCTCCCTTCATCGGCCTGTTCGGCACTGTGTGGGGCATTCTGCAGGCCCTGACCGCCATTGGTGTGGCCGGCCAGGCCTCGATCGACAAGGTCGCCGGCCCCGTCGGTGAAGCGCTGATCATGACCGCCATCGGTCTGGGCGTCGCCGTGCCCGCCGTGCTGGGCTACAACTGGCTGGTCAACCGCAACAAGAGCGTGATGGGCCAGGTCCGTGCCTTCGCCGCCGACCTGCATGGCGTGCTGATGGGCAACCGTTCTGTCGCCAAGCGCTAAGCCCAGCCCGCTCGTACAGGAGCCAAAGCCATGGGCATGAACGTCGGATCTTCATCCGGCGGCGATGACGAGGTGGTCTCGGCCATCAACACCACGCCCCTCGTGGACGTGATGTTGGTGCTGCTGATCATCTTCCTCATCACCGTCCCGGTGGTGACGCAATCGGTGGCGCTGAATCTCCCCAAGGAGACCAACGTCATCCGCGTCACCAAGCCGGAAAACATCGAACTCGCGGTCAGCAAGGATGGCGACATCTACTGGGGCACGAAGCTGGTTCCGGACGTCGAGGAGCTGGTGCAGCGCCTCGGCAAGGAGTCGGTCAAGAACCCGCAGCCCGAGGTGCATATCCGCGGCGACGACAAGTCTCGTTATGAGTCGGTCGGCCGCGTGGTCTTCGCTTGCCAGCGCGCTGGCATCATGAAGATCAGCTTCGTCACCGAGCCGCCGGCGCGCGGTGGTTGAAGCCAGGAGCCAAGCATGGGAATGAATGTAGGAAGTTCCTCGGGGAGCGGTGATCCCGAGGTCATGCTGGACGTCAACACGACGCCGCTGATCGACGTGATGCTGGTGCTGCTGGTGATGCTGATCATCACCATCCCGATCCAGCTGCACTCGATCAACCTCGACATGCCGCCGCCGAGCACGAACCCGCCGAACAAGGATCCGGTCGTGCACACGGTGGTCATCGACTTCGACGGCACCATCTACTGGGACAACGACGCGCTGCCCAACCAGGCCGCCGTCGATGCCAAGATGGTCGAGATCGGCGCGCTGCCCGTGGCCGACCAGCCCGAAGTCCACATCAAGCCGAACAAGCTGGTGGATTACGGTGCGGTGGCTGCGGTGATGGCCTCGGCCCAGCGCAACAGCGTCAAGAAGATGGGCATGGTCGGCAACGAGCAGTACGTCAAGTGACGTGAACTCGGACAGCCGACGCTGACACGATGACTGCGCGCTGCCCGAAAGGGTGGCGCGCTTTTGCTTTGCAGGAGAGCAAATTGAAGACTTTGAAAACCATGGTGGCGGTCGCCGTTGGCGCGCTGGCCCTGTCTCTGAACGGTGCCCCGGGCGCCGAGTTCGGCATCAGCCAGGCGTCGGCCCAGGAGAGCGTGCGCAAGGAAGTGGGCGCGCCGCTGACCGAGGCCAGCAAGCTGATCAAGGCCGGCAAGTACAAGGAGGCGCTGGCCAAGGTGCGCGACGCCGAAGCGATCAGCGGCCGCACGGCCGCCGAGAACAACGCGATCGAAGGCATGCGCATCGCCGCCGCCTCGGGCGCGGGCGATGCCGACTCGATGGTCAAGGGCTTCGAGGCCCTGAAGGCCGCCGGCAAGCTCAGCCAGGCTCAGCAACTGCAGACCATGGAGTCGATCGCCGGCACCTATCTGCGCAACAAGGACAACGCCAAGGCCCTGGCCTGGGCGCAGCGCTACTTCAAGGAAGGCGGCAACAGCCCCGCGATGAAGCAGGTGCAGCAGAACGCCCAGTTCCTGTCCGGCGACATGACGGCGACGATCAAGGACACGCTGGAAGAGATCTCGGCGGATGAAAAGGCCGGCCGCGCACCGTCGCGCGACAAGCTCAACCTACTGCTGTTCGCGGCGCAGAAGAAGGGTGACGCCAATGCCGAAGGCGTGGCCACCGAGAAGCTGCTGAACTACTACCCGGATCCCAAGCTGTGGGCCCAGATCCTGGGCAGCCTGCCCCAGAAGAAGGGTTTCGCGGCCGACAAGTACCAGCTCGACCTGTACCGCCTGCGTCTGGCCACCGGCAATATGCGCGAGACCAACGACTACATGGAGATGGCCCAGCTGGCCGCCCAGGCCGGCTACCCCGAGGAGGGCAAGCAGGTGGTCGACAAGGGCATGGCCGCGGGCCTGCTCGGCCAGGGCGCAGAAGGCGCCCGCCACAAGCGCCTGGCCGACCTGATGGTCAAGAAGATCGCCGAGTCCAAGGCCGCCGCCGCTGCCAATGAAAAGGCTGCCGACGAGGCCAAGGACGGCAATGCCTTCGTGGCGCTCGGCCTGGCCAACGCGTTTGGCGGTGACGCCAAGAAGGGGGTCTCGCAGATCGAGCAGGGCATTGCCAAGGGCAATCTGAAGCGGCCCGAAGACGCCAAGCTCTACCTCGGCCTGGCCTACCAGCTGGGCGGCGACAGCGCCAAGGCCCAGGCCACCTGGAAGACGGTCAAGGGCACGGATGGCACGGCCGACCTCGCCCGGCTGTGGATCATCCAATCGCGCGCAGCGAAGCGCTGACGCGGCAGCGAGCCAAACGAAAAGGGCCTGGTGCGAACCAGGCCCTTTTTTCATCGGGCCGCCGCCCTCACTTCGGCGCCAAGCGGATGGCGCCGTCCAGCCGGATGACCTCGCCATTGAGCATGTCGTTGGTGATGATCTGGTGCACGAGCTTGGCGTAGTCCTCCGGCCGGCCCAAGCGGCTCGGGAAGGGCACGCTGGCCGCCAGCGCGTCCTGCACCTCCTGGGGCATGCCGAACAGCATCGGCGTGCCGAAGATGCCCGGCGCGATCGTCATGTTGCGGATGCCGTTGCGGGCCAGGTCGCGCGCGATCGGCAGGGTCATGCCGACGACGCCGCCCTTGGAGGCCGCATAGGCGGCCTGGCCGATCTGGCCGTCGTAGGCTGCGACCGAGGCGGTCGAGATCAGCACGCCGCGCTCACCGGTGGCCTCGGGTTCGTTCTTGGCCATGGCCTCGGCGGCCAGACGGATCATGTTGAAGCTGCCAATCAGGTTGACCGTGATCGTCTTCGTGAAGCTGGCCAGCGGATGGGCACCGTCCTTGCCGACGGTCTTGACCGCGGGCGCGATGCCTGCGCAGTTCACGAGGCCCATCAGCTTGCCCAGGCCCGTGGCGGCGGCCACGGCCGCTTGGCCGTCGGCCTCCTGGCTGACATCGCACTTGACGAACAGCCCGCCAAGCTCGGCGGCGATGGCCTGGCCGCGTTCGACCTGCAGATCGGCGATGACCACCTTGGCCCCGTGCTGGGCCAGCATGCGGGCCGTGCCTTCGCCGAGGCCCGAGGCGCCGCCGGTGACGATGAACACCTTGCCTGCGATTTCCATGATGAGGATCTCCTGGGTTTGATTGACGTGAACGTCAATTGTGGCCGACAAAAAAGCCGCGGGCCTTCGCACCGCGGCTGTTCAAGCAGGCGTTGCGACGGATCAGCTGGTCAGGGCAGCCAAGGCGCGCTGCGTGATGTCGTCCACCGACCCCAGGCCCTCGATGCGCCGGTACTTGGGCGCATTGGCGTCGCCACTGGCGGCCCATTGCGAGTAGTAATCGACCAGCGGGCGCGTCTGCGCGGAATACACGTCGAGGCGCTTGCGGACCGTGGCCTCCTCGTCATCGGGGCGTTGGACCAGGTCCTCGCCGGTTTCGTCATCCTTGCCCTCGACCTTGGGCGGATTGAACTTGACGTGATACGTACGACCCGACGCCGGGTGCGAGCGGCGGCCGCTCATGCGCTCGATGATGGCATCGAAGGGCACGTCGATTTCGAGCACGTAATCGAGCTTGACGCCGGCGGCCTTCATGGCATCGGCCTGCGGGATGGTGCGCGGGAAGCCGTCGAACAGGAAACCGTCGGCGCAATCGGGCTGGGCAATGCGTTCCTTGACCAAGGCAATGATCAGGTCGTCGCTGACCAGGGCACCGGACTTCATCACCGCATCGGCCTGGAGACCCAGCGGCGTGCCGGCCTTGACGGCTGCACGCAGCATGTCGCCGGTGGAGATCTGCGGAATGCCGAATCGCTTGCAGATGAAGGCGGCCTGGGTGCCTTTGCCGGCGCCCGGGGCGCCCAGAAGAATCAGTCGCATGGGTCTCCTTTTGGTGTCGGGACCATGAATACGTCCCGCCTCAACTCAGCGGTCCAGTATCGCATGTGGCCTTTCGAGGGCCTGACGTCTCAGGGCCTGGGCAAGCCCTGGATCAGCCTGCGCACGCGCTCCAAGTCCTCGGGCGTGTCGACGCCCGGCCCGGGCCGTTGCTCGCTCACATGGACCGCGATGCGCTCGCCATGCCAGAGCACGCGCAACTGCTCGAGCGACTCGATCTGCTCCAGCGGGCTGGCCGCCAGGGTCGGGAAGCGGCGCAGGAAGCCCGCGCGGTAGGCATACAGGCCCACATGTCGCAGCGCCTCCCGGGGGGCTCCGGCGCCATCGCGCCACCAGGGGATGGGTGCGCGCGAAAAGTACAGCGCCCGTCCGGCCTGGTCCGTCACGAGCTTGACGACATTCGGGTTCGCGAATTCGTCAGGGTCGGTCAACGCATGCGCAACGGTCGCCATCACGCAATCGGTCTGCGCGGTCAGGGTTGCCGCACAGGCGTTGATCATGGCCGGCGCGATCAGTGGCTCGTCGCCCTGCACATTGACGACCACCGCGTCGTCCGGCAGGCCCAACTGCCCGACGGCTTCGGCGAGGCGGTCGCTGCCGGAAGGGTGGTCGGCCCGCGTCTTGAGTGCGTGCACGCCGTGCGCGGCACAGGCGGCGATGACCTCGGGCGCGTCCGTCGCGACGACGACCTGGCCCGCTTCAGACGCGGCGGCACGGCGTGCCACGTGGACGATCATCGGCAGCCCGGCGAGGTCGGCCAGCGGCTTGTTGGGCAGTCGGGTCGATGCCAGCCGCGCCGGGATGATGACCGTGAAGCTCATCCGCGCGTCATTCGATCGGCGCGAGCGGAACCGGTGCGCTGGCCGTGTCCGGGTCCCAGGGCCGGGCCTCGTTTTCCAGCATCAAGGGGATGCCGTCGCGGATCGGGTAGGCCAGTCGGTCGGCGCGGCAGGCCAGGGCCGGCAGATCGGGCTCGGTGCCGCGCAGCAGCGTCAACGGCCCCTTGCACAGCGGGCAGACCAGCATCTCGATCAGTCGTGGGTCCATCGGGAGGGAAACAGGCGTTGGAGGTGGGCATCGAGCGCGGCCGCAAAGCCGGCGCCGGGCAGGAAGTCTAGCGTCACGACCCACACCGGCACGGCGCCGGCGCCCTGTGGCGGAAGCTTGACCGCGTCCTTCTCGGTCAGCAGCACGCCTGCAGCGTTGTCGGGCCAGGGCAGGGGGTCGAGACGGGCATGGTCAGGCAGCGGCCGCGGTTCGAAGTCCAGGCCGAGGCCAGCCAGCATGTCGAAGAAACGCTGGGGCCGCGCCAGGCCCGCGCAGGCCAGCAGGCCGGGCTGGCCGCGCAGCGCGAGCAAGGCGGGCATGTCTGCGGCCCGCCCGGCCCACCAATCGGCGAGTGGCACGGCGCCGGCCAGGCGGCGCTCAGCGAGGAATCCCGGCAGGTCGGTGCTGGGCCGCGGGGCGTTGTAGACGACGATCTGATGCGTGGCCGGGGGTTGGGAGGGCTGGCGCAGCGGGCCGGCAGGCAGCAGGCGGCCGTTGCCCAGACCGCGTTCGTCGAACACCAGCACCGTGAGCGCGCGCGGCAGGCGCCAGTGTTGCAGGCCATCGTCGCTGACCAGTACATCGAGGTCGCGGTGGGCGGCCAGCAGGGCCCGCGCGGCGGCCACGCGGTCGCGGCCCACCGCCACCGGCACGCGAGCGCGGCGGTGGATGAGCAGCGGCTCGTCGCCCAGGTCGCGCGCGGTCGACGTAGGGCCCGCCACACACACGCCTGCGGCATCGCGACCGTAGCCGCGCGAGACCACGCCGGCGCGCAGGCCGCGTACGCGCAGCTGTTCCAGCACGGCCAATGTCGTCGGCGTCTTGCCCGCGCCGCCGACGATCCAGTTGCCGACCACGATGACCGGCACCGGCAAGCGCTCGACACGCCAAAGCCCCAGCCTGTAGGCCAGCGCCCGCAGCG
>RXJV01000044.1 GCA_003963075.1 Burkholderiales bacterium | reverse complement strand
TACTCGCTGACCTTCGCGAAGGACTTCTCGGGCCTGGCGCTGAGCGCGGCCATCGTCGGCACCGATGCCGACAAGACCTTCTACGCCAGCCCGGTCAACGGCAAGTTCCTGGGCAAGACCACGCTGGTCGTCGGCCTGAAGAAGACCTTCTGACCCGGAGCCTCGCGATGAACACCCCGCTTGCAACCCCCGACACCGCAGCCCGCGTCAGCGAGGTGCCGCTCTGGCGGCCCGCGCTGAGCCTCTTTGTCGCGCTCAGCCTGATCACCGGCCTGGCCTATCCCTTCGCCGTCACCGGGGCCGCGCAGTGGCTCTTCCCGCACGCGGCCAATGGCAGCCTGGTGCTCAAGGACGGCCAGCCCGTAGGCTCGGCGCTGATCGGCCAGACTTTCGCCGACCCCGGCCACTTCTGGAGCCGCCCGTCGGCCACCGGCCCCATGCCCTACAACGCGGCCAACTCGTCAGGCTCCAACCTGGCCCCCACGGCGCCGGCGCTGACCGAAGCGGTCAAGGCGCGCGTGGAGGCCTTGCGCGCGGCCGATCCCGGCAACACCCGGCCGGTGCCGGTGGATCTCGTGACCGCGTCGGCCAGCGGCCTGGACCCGCACATCAGCCGCGCGGCGGCCGACTATCAACTGGCCCGCGTCGCCCGCGCGCGGGGCTTGCCGGTCGAGCGCGTGCAGGCCCTGGTCGAGCAGCACAGCGAAGGCCGCTGGGTGGGGGTGGTCGGCGAGCCGCGCGTCAATGTGCTCGCGTTGAACCTGGCGCTGGACGCGCTCGCGCCGGCCGCTGCCCGGTGAGTGGCGCGTCGGAGGCCTCGCTTGCGCCGCGGGTCGCCGCGTGCCCATGCGAGGATGTCGCGATGAGCCGCCACCCCACCGCAACATGCTGATCAACTGCGTCATCTACGAAGAAGGCCGGGTGGTCGCTGAATCGGACCTGCAGGGCATGGCGGCTGTCCTTGCCAGCAGGCCGGGCTTTCTGTGGGTGGCGTTGCGCGACCCCAGTGACGCGGAACTGGACCAATTGCAGGCCGCGCTGGACCTGCCGGCCCTGGCGATGGAGGACACCCGGCACGGCCAGCAGCGTCCCAAGCTTGAGGAGTACGGCGACACCCTGTTCGCGGCCCTGCACATGCTCGAGCCCAAGGCCGATGGCATGTCGGTCGGCGAGCTGCATATCTTTGTCGGGCCGCGCTTCGTCGTGTCGGTCAGGCACCGCAGCGGGCGTCATTTCCTGGGCGTGCGCGAGCGCTGCGAGCGCGAGCCGCATCTGCTGCGCCAGGGCCCAGGCTTCGTGATGTATGCGCTGATGGACGCGGTCGTGGACGGCTACTTTCCGCTGGTGGACGACGTCGAGGCTCAGTTGGAGGCGCTGGAGGCGGACATCTTCGAGCCCCTGGCCGACCGCTATGACACCGTGCGAAGCCTGTTCGCGCTCAAGCAGCGATTGGCCACGCTGCGGCATGCGGTCGCGCCGTTGCTGGAGGTGGCCGGCAAATTGCACGGCGGACGCGTGCCGGCGGTCTGTTCGCAGAGCCAGGACTACTTCCGGGACGTGCACGATCACCTGGTGCGCATCCTGGCCAGCATCGATGCCGGCCGCGAGACCCTGATCGCGGCGACCCAGGTCAACCTGACCCTGGTGACGCTGGACGAATCCAATGTCACCAAACGGCTGGCGGCCTGGGCCGCGATCTTCGCCGCGTCGACGGCGCTCGCGGGCATCTGGGGCATGAACTTTCAGCACATGCCCGAACTCCATTGGACCTGGGGCTACCCGATGGCGCTGGGCGTCATCGGCAGCGTCGGCGGCCTGTTGTACTGGCGCTTCAAGCGCTCGGGATGGCTCTGACGTGGCAGGGAGGTGGCCGTGAGCGATCAGCGTCCCGATCCCGACCAGCTACTGGCCCAGCTGCAGCGCGAGGACGCCGCAGCGCGGCGCGGCCGGCTGAAGATCTTCTTCGGCTCCAACGCCGGCGTCGGCAAGACCTTTGCGATGCTGGTGGCTGCGCATGCGGCGCGGGAGCAGGGGCGGGCGGTGCGCATCGGCGTCGTGGAGACCCACGGCCGGGCCGATACCGAGAAGGTCGCGGGCGGTCTGGAGCGGCTGCCGCTGCGGGCGCTGTCGCACCGCGGCCAGGCGTTGAGCGAGTTCGATCTCGACGCCGCGCTGGCCTGGGGGCGTGACCACCCTGGCGGCGTGTTGCTGCTGGATGAGCTGGCCCACAGCAATGCGCCGGGCTCGCGCCACACCAAGCGCTGGCAGGACGTGCATGAGTTGCTGGCGGGCGGCGTGGATGTCTGGAGCACGCTCAACGTCCAGCACCTCGAAAGCCTGAACGACATCATTGGCGGCATCACCGGCATCCGGGTCCGCGAGACCGTGCCGGACAAGGTCTTCGACGAAGCGGACGAGGTCGTCGTGGTGGACCTGCCGCCCGACGAGCTGCTGCAGCGCCTGAAGGAGGGCAAGGTCTATCTGCCGCAGCAGGGCGATGACCGGGCCGAACGCGCCGCCAGGAATTTCTTCCGCAAGGGCAATCTGCTGGCCCTGCGGGAGCTGGCACTGCGTCGGACCGCCGACCGTGTGGACGACCAGATGCAGGCCTACCGACGCGAGCGCGTGGAGCGGGGGCAGGGGGCGGTCTGGCGCAACCGCGAATCGCTGCTGGCCTGCATCGGCTCCACCGCGGCCGCCGAGAAGGTCGTGCGCAGCGCGGCCCGTCTCGCCGGTCAGCTGGATGTGGAGTGGCATGCGGTGCATGTCGAGACCACGGGCACCCTGGGCGACGCGGCGCGCCAGCAGGTGCAGCGCACGCTGGAGCTGGCGCAGTCGCTGGGTGCGCGCACGGCGGTGTTGTCCGCCCCGGAGGTCGCGCCGGCACTGGTCGGCTATGCGCGCCAGTACAACCTCGCCCGGCTCGTTGTCGGGCGTCGCGAGCGGGCCTGGCGCTGGCCCGGCCGGCGCAGCCTGGCCGAGGCCTTGAGCCCACTGGCCGAAGAACTGGACGTGCTGCAGGTGGCCCTGCCGGCGCCCGAGCGCCAGCCGCGTGCAGCCGACCGGCCGCCGCTGCACGCGGGCCTGCTGACGCGTCGCACGCTGTGGGGCAGCCTGACGGCCCTGGGATCGGTGCTGGTGATTGCGGTGCTGTGTTTGCCGCTCGTTGGCCGCATCTCGAACACCAATATCGCGATGCTGTTCCAGCTCAGCGTCGTCGGCGTGGCCTGGCGCTTCGGGCGGGCGCCCGCGGCTTTGGCGGCGTTCCTCGCGGTGCTGGCCTTCGACTTCGTGTTCGTCGAGCCGCGCTGGTCCTTTGCGGTCAGCGACGCGCAGTACCTCGTGACCTTTGGCGTCATGTTGGTCGTGGGCCTGGTGGTGGGCCAGCTCGCGGCCGGCCTGCAGGCCCAGGCGCTCGCCGCGCGTGAGCGCGAGCGTCGCGTGCGCGGGCTGTACGCAATGTCACGCGACCTGGGCGCGGCCCTGGTGCCGGAGCAAGTGGCCGAGATCGGCGCCCAGTTCCTGCGCGCCGAGTTTGGCGTGGGCGCGGCGGTGCTGGCGCCGCCGCTGGGTGCGGCGCCGGGCCGCGAGGTGCTGGCCCTGCTGCCCGGGGCCGGGGTGCAACCCGACCTTGGTGTCGCGCAATGGGCCTTCGACCACGCCCAGCCGGCCGGGCAGGGCACCGACACCTTGCCCGCCAGCCCCTGCCTGATGCTTCCGCTGACTGCGCCGATGCGGGTGCGCGGCGTGCTGGCGGTGCAGAGCCTGGCGCAACGCTGGTCGCCCGAGGAGCGCGAGCTGCTCGACACCTGCGCGGCGCTGCTGGCCATCTCGCTGGAGCGCATCCACTACATCGAGGTGGCGCAGCAGAGCACGCTGCAGATCGAGAGCGAGCGGCTGCGCAACTCGCTGTTGACGGCCATCTCGCACGACCTGCGCACGCCGCTGGCCGCACTCGTCGGCCTGGCCGATGCGCTCAGGCTCGCGCCGCCAGCACTCAGCCCGGCGCAGGCCGAAGTGGCCGAGGCGATGCGCCGCTCCGCCCTGCGCATGACCGCGCTGGTCAGCAACCTGCTGGACATGGCGCGCTTGCAGTCGGGCACCGTGCAACTCAACCGCCAATGGCTGCCGCTACAGGAAGTGGTTGGCAGCGCGTTGTCGGGCCTGGACGAAATACTGGCTGACCGCGAGGTGGCGGTGGAACTGCCGGCCGAGTTGCCGCTCGTCGAGCTGGACGCCGTGCTCATCGAGCGCGTGCTGGTCAACCTGCTGGAAAACGCGGCCAAGTACACGCCCGCAGGCAGCCCCATCCGCATCACGGCACGCACGGCAGGGCGGCAGCTGGAGATCGATGTGACCGATGTCGGCCCTGGCTTTCCGGCCGGTCGCGAGGCCCAGCTCTTCGACAAGTTCGAGCGTGGCGATCGCGAGAGCGCCACGCCAGGTGTGGGACTGGGCCTGGCGATCTGCAAGGCCATCGTCGAGGCGCACGGTGGGCGCATCAGCGCCCACAATGCGGCCGCCGGCGGTGCCTGCGTGCGCATCGAGCTGCCCCTGGGCAGCCCGCCGAAGAGTCACGAGCGAGGGGAGTAGTCAAGTGGGTGCGGCGCGGGTGTTGATGATCGAGGACGAACCGGAGATCCGGCGTTTCGTGCGCCTGGCGCTGGAAAGCGAGGGCCTGGAGGTCTTCGAGGCGATCACGCTGCAGCGCGGCCTGATCGACTCGGCCACTCGCCGGCCCGAGCTTGTCGTGCTGGACCTTGGCCTGCCCGACGGCGACGGGCTGGACTTCATCCGCGAGTTCCGTGGCTGGTCGCAGGCGCCCGTCCTCGTGCTGTCTGCCCGCGAGGGTGAGGAGCGCAAGGTGCAGGCCTTGGACGCGGGTGCCGACGACTACCTCGTCAAGCCCTTCGGCGTGGCGGAGCTGCTGGCCCGCGTGCGCGTGCAGCTGCGCCGGCGCGGTGGCGGTGGCAACGACGCCGACCCCGTGCTGCGCTTTGGCGATGTCGCGGTGGACCGGGCGCTGCGCACCGTCACGCGCGGCCACGAGGAGCTGCATCTGACGCCCATCGAATACAGGTTGCTGCAGGAGTTGTGCAACGCGCCGGGGCGTGTGCTGACGCATCAGCACCTGCTCAAGGCCGTCTGGGGGCCGAGCCATGCTGATGACGTGCACTATGTCCGTGTGCACATGGCCAACTTGCGCAAGAAGATCGAGGCCGACCCCAACCGCCCGCAGTGGTTGGTGACCGAGGCGGGTGTCGGCTACCGGCTCAAGACCTGAAGCGCTGGCCTGCCCTGTGCGGTGGGCGCATCGCCGTGTATCCTGAGCGCTGCCCAGGATCGTGATCAAAGACACGCGATGTTCGGGCGGTTGCGCGGTGCCACGTAACTGTCATATCGCCAGCACCGCGCCCGCCTAATCTGCGCAGCCTTTGACGCCCGATACCCCAGGAGCAGGACCGTGACCCTTGCCGACCAGTTGGCTTCCCCCGCGCTGCGGGCCAAGGCCCGCATTGCACAACCGGTCGCCGCCGATCTGGCGGTGGCCTGCGTGACGGTGTCGCCGGAACACACCAACGCCCAGGTCTACGAGATCTTCGCGCGCCACCGGGAGCTCAGCAGCCTGCCGGTTCTGGAGGAGGGCCGGCCGATCGGCCTGATCAACCGAACGCTTTTCCTGTCGCAGATCTCCAAGCCCTTTCATAAGGAGCTGTTCGACAAGAAGAGCTGCATCGCCTTCATGGACAAGGAGCCGCTGATCGTCGATGCCGGCACCACCATCGAGGCCCTGGCCCTGCTGACCGTCGAATCCGGCGAGAAGGCGCTGTCGGACGGCTTCCTGGTGGTCGAGCAGGGGCGGTTCACGGGCCTGGGCTATGGCCTGGACCTGATGCGCGTGATTGCCGAACAGCAGGCGGAGCGCAACCGCCACATCATGCAGAGCATCGATTACGCCAGCGTCATCCAGCGCTCGATGCTGAGCGTGTCGGCCGCGGCGCTGGAGCGCCGACTGACCGATGCCTGCCTGATCTGGGAGCCGCGCGACATCGTCGGCGGCGACTTCTACCAGTTCTACGACTACCCGGAAGGCTGGTTTGCCGTCGTGGCCGACTGCACCGGCCACGGCGTGCCCGGCGCCTTCCTGACTTTGATTGCCTATTCCGCGCTCAAGCAGGCCCTGGACAAGCATGGCCCGCGCGACCCGGCCCTGCTGATGGCGAAGGTGAGCCAGGGCATCAAGGCGTCGCTGGGCCAGATCGATGGCGGCGGCTCGGCCTCGAACGATGGCATGGACGCGGCCTTCCTGTGGTTCGATGCGGCCACCGGCTGCCTGAGCTACGCCGGTGCCCGCACGCCGCTGCTGCTGCTGGCGCCTGGACAGGCCGGCGTGGAGCTGATCGACGCCGACCGCCTCGGCCTCGGCTATGCCGACACCCCGCTCGACGCGCGCTGGAGCTGCAAGCAGGTTGAGCTGCAGCCCGGCACGCTGCTGCTGACCTGCACCGACGGGCTGATCGACCAGATCGGCGGCGCCAAGAGCATCGCCTTCGGCAAGCGCCGCCTGCGCGATGCACTGGTGCGCCACCGCGAGCTGCCCATGCCGGCGCTGGGCGAGGCGCTGATGCGCGAACTGGCCGACTATCAAGGCGGCCAGCTGCGCCGCGACGACCTCACTGTGTTTGGCTTCCGACTGAACTGAGCATCATGGAACCGCGTCACACCTATGACCAATACCGCGAGTTCTGCGAACTCGCCCGCCAGAAGAAGGTCATCTTCTACTACGTCGGCTATTTTTCGCAGAGCATCGTCACCGCGATGGCCGAGGCGGTCAGGCTGAGGCTGGAGCAGTCTGGCACCGCTGGGCCCACGCGGCGGCGGCTGTTCTCGTCCTTCGTCGAGATGGCGCAGAACATCATCCACTACTCGGCCGACACCCTGACGCCGCCCGAGCAGAACCAAAACGAGCTGCGCCATGGCTCGGTCTGCATCGGCATCGACGAGGAGGGCCGCTATTTCCTGCTGTGCGCGAACCCGATCTCGCTGGACCTCGCCGACGCGCTGCGCGAACGCCTCGAGACACTGCGCACGATGACGCTGGAGGAGATCCGGGCCAGCTACCGGGAGTCGCTGCGCAGCGAGGCGCCGGAGGACAGCAAGGGCGCCGGCCTGGGATTCCTGACGATGGCCCGAGATGCCAGCGAGCCGCTGGAATTCGAGTTCAAGAACACCGAGGATGTTGGCACTGCGATGTTCTTCCTCAAGACCACCATCTAGTCCGACCGTCGAGAGTGCTCACACCATGAACCCTTTGCACATTCCGGCCACGGCCAGTTCGCCCGAGATCGAGTTCCGCTTCGACGCGCATGAGCTGTCGCTGCGTGGCGAATCCTTCCCCGAAAATGCGGCCGCGTTCTTCGGCCCGGTGATTGCTTCGCTGCGCGAGTTCCTGGCGCTGCCGGACCAGGACCGCACGCTGACGGTCGACGTTGCGCTGACCTACTTCAACAGCTCCAGCACCAAGATGCTGTTCACGCTGTTCGACATGCTGGACAAGGCCGCAGGCACCGGCCGGCGCGTCGTGCTCCAGTGGCAGCATGATGTCGACGACGACACGATCCGCGAGTTCGGCGAGGAACTGGCGGTGGACTTCAAAAACCTTGAGATCAGGCTCCGTGCTGTCGACGCCTGAGGTGGCCACCATGCCCAAGCCCGCAGCGGCGCCCGACCTGTTCGATCAGGAAGCGGCGGCGCTGGAGCGGGCGCTGCGCGCGCGCGACGACCCGGCCCTGTCGGCGGCCCAGTGTCGTGACGCCCTGGGCGAGCTGATCGTGCATTTCGAGCGCCTGATGCGCGAAAGCCGCCGCCTGATCCGGCGCAGCGACCGCGAGGAGCGCGAGCTCAACGAGCTCAATGGCGAGCTGCACCGCCTCGCGGCCCAGCTCGAGTACAAGGCCCGGCATGACTCGCTGACCGGCGCGCTGAACCGCGGCGCGATCTTCGACCGTGCGGGCCGGCTGCTGGAGTGCGGGCCGCTCGCGCTGGTCGTGCTGGACATCGACTTCTTCAAGAGCATCAATGACGAGTTCGGTCATCCGGCCGGCGATGCGGTGATCTGCGAGGTCGTCAACCGGCTGCGCGGCGCCGTGCCGGGTGCTGCCGAGATCGGTCGGGTCGGCGGCGAGGAGTTCTCCATCCTGCTGCCCGACGCCGACTTCGATGCGGCGCTGCAGAGCGCCGAAGCGATGCGCCAGGCCATCGCCGGCCAGCCCTTCGACTGCCTGCCCGGTCGCGTGGTCACGGCCAGCTTCGGCGTCAGCCGCACGGCCCGGCATGGCGACTTCGGTGACGCCTATGCCCGCGCCGACGAGGCCTTGTTCGAGGCCAAGCGCGGTGGTCGCAACCAGGTGCGTGGCGGCCACGCCGAAGACTGATGGGCTTGCCGATCTTCAAGCCACTGCGTCAGCGCATCGCGACCCGGCTGTGGGCCTGTTTCGGGCTGCTGCTGGCGCTGCCGCTGCTGCTGGGCGCGCTGACCGCCGTGCATCTGCACCAGGCGCAGACGCCGCTGGCGCCCGGGTCGGCCGAGCTGCTGCTGCTGGTCGTGCTGTGCGGCGTGGCGGTGGCCGGTGGCGCGCTGCTGGGCCTGCTGGTGACGCGCGGCGTGCTGCAGCCTCTGGATCGTGCCAAGGCCAGTGCCCAGGCGATTGCCGCCGGCAACTATGCGCACCGAATTGCCACCCAGGGGCGCGACGAGCTGAACCAGTTGTTCGGGGCCATGAACTCGCTGGTCGACGCGGTCGAGGACCGGCAGCGCCAGCTGCTCGACATGGCCCACACCGACGCGCTGACGCGGCTGGCGCTGCGCAGCCGCTTTACCGCCGCGGTGGATGCGCTGCTTGCGCGCGACCCGGCCGCACCGGTGGCGCTGCTCTGCCTGGACGTGGACCGCCTCAAGATGGTCAACAACGTGCTCGGCTTCGAGGCCGGTGATTCGCTGCTCTGCGGCCTGGCCCAGCGGCTGGTGCAATTGCGGGCGGCGGGCTCGCTGTGCGGACGCTTGGCCGGCGGCACCTTTGTGCTGCTGCTGCCGCTCGCCGAGCTGGACGACTGGCGCACCAGCATCTCGCAGCTGCATGCGATGCTCAACCGCAAGCATGAGTGGCAGGGCCAGACGCTGGACCTGAACGTGTCCATCGGCGTGGCGCTAAGCCCGGCGCATGGCCGCAATGCCGAGACCCTGGTGCAGCGCGCCGAACAGGCGATGTTCGAGGCCAAGCGCCTGCGCACCGATGTGACGCTTTACGACCCCAAGCTCGAAGCGGACCGACTGTCCCACCTGAGCCTGCTGTCCGAGCTGGAGACCGCGATCGCGCAGGGGCAACTGCGGCAGATGCTGCAGCCCAAGCTGCGCCTGCGGGACGACCGCATCACCGGCGCCGAGGCCCTGGTGCGTTGGCGGCATCCGCAGCGCGGCTGGCTGCCGCCGAGCGAATTCGTGCCCTTTGCCGAAAGCACCGGCCGCATCCGCCAGGTCACGCAGTGGATGCTGGAGCAGGCCATCGAAACCCTGGCCGCCTGGCAGGCCGAGGGACGCGAGCTGATGATCGCGGTCAATATCTCGACGCTGGACCTGCAGGACGGCCTGCTGCCGGCGCGCATCGAGGCCCTGTTGCAGCGCGCCGCGGTGCCGGCGCATCTGCTGCAGCTGGAGCTGACCGAGACCGGGCTGATGGCCAGCACCCAGGATCCGATCCACGTGATGCATTCGCTGCACCGCTTGGGCGTGCGCCTGGCGATTGACGACTTCGGCACCGGCCAGTCCTCGCTGGCCTATCTGCAGCGGTTGCCGGTGCATGAGTTGAAGATCGACCGCAGCTTTGTCGATGGTGTGGACCGCGACCCGAAGCGCCAGGAACTGCTGGGCTCCATCATCATGCTGGGCCATGGCCTGGGCCTGGAGGTCACCGCCGAGGGGGTCGAGACCGAAGCCGAGCTGGCCGCGTTGCGCCGCCTCGGCTGCGACATGGTGCAGGGCTATCTGATCGCCAAGCCGGTCGACGCGGCGCTGTTCGCCGGCATCGGCGAGGCGGCCGCGCTGCTTGAGCCGGCCTGAGCGCCGCGCCGGCCCAGCCGCCGCGGTTCTGGGCCGCGGCCGGCCGGCGTCTCGCGCTCAGTACTCGATGCCGATGCGCAGGCCGAGGATGCGTGGGTCGTTGTAGTAACCGCGCACAAAGCCGCCGCCGTCCTGCGCGGAGTTCTTCGTCATCTGGTTGGTCGCGTTGAGCACATAGAGCTCGGCGTGCCAGAGCTTGGGTGCCTGCAGTTTGATGCTGGCGTCGACCTTGGCGAAGGCTTTCTGGGCATCGGAGATGTGGGCGTTGTCGAGATTGCGCAGCGTGAAGTACATCTTGTCCTGCCACTTCACATTGACCCAGGGGGTCAGCTCCCAGCCGTCGCCGACCATGAAGGTCTGCGCGAAGTTGACGCCGAAGCTGTATTTGGGCGACAGCGGCAGGTGGTTGCCGGTGATGTCGTAGATCTGGCGGCCGGCGAACTCGGCGATCGGGCCGTTGTAGACCGGCGGGCAGGCCGGCGCGCCCATCTCGGTGCGCACCGCGCAGTTCCAGGCGTCGCTGAAGGTGGGATAGTCCCGGACGCGGCTGTTGATGTAGCTGAAGAAGCCGCCGAGGCGCGCGCCGGCCCAGGGCTTGTAATCCACCTCCAGCTCAATGCCGGGGATGCTCACCACGCCGACATTGACGGTCTGGTATTTGGTGATCACGTCGCAGGTTGGTTTCTCGGCCGGGCAGGGTGCGTCGAGCTTGATCTTGCCGGCGAAGAAGCCATCGCCGGTGACCTGCATGTCCTTGTAGCGGCTGAAGAAGGCCGTGGCCGAGAGGCTCAGGCGCTTGTTCAGCAGCAGGCCCTTGTAGCCGAACTCCAGGTTGGTGACGGTCTCGGGCTTGTAGGGGAAGAAGCTGTACTGCGGGCCGGGCGGTCCGTCCACGCAGTCGTGGCCGCCGCAGCGGTCGTCCTTGTCGCCAAAGCCGCCGGCCTTGTAGCCGGTGGACAGCGAGGTGTAGATCATGTCCAGCGGCGTGAGCTGCTTCTGCAGGCCAAGGCGGTAGGTGAACTTCCTCCAGGCCTCGGAGTGGTCATTGCCGGCCGGTGGGCCCCATTGGGCATAGGCGGCGGTGCCAGCGAACGGGCCCATCAAAGGCGTCAGGTCCAGGCCGTTGTGGGAGCGAAAGCCCGGCGTGCCCGGCGTGCCCGGGTTGTAGAGGCCGTTGTAGTAGGCCGGGGTGCTGCCGTCCCAGCCGCCGTAGACCTGGCCGCCCTTGTCGGTCTTGCGGTCCAGGCTGAGGCGGCCGCCGAGGGTGGCGGTCCAGGTGGGCGCGAAGTTCCAGTCGGCCTGGGCAAAGATGGCCTTGGCGTCGATCTGGCGGTCGGGCTGGTGGTAGTACTGGCTGGTCGGAAAGCCGTAGGGGTAGGTGACCAGCTGTTCCTGCGCGTAGTCGATGGCGTTCTTCTCGTGCATCCAGAACAGGCCCGAGACGAGCTGCAGCGTGTCACCGTGGTGCTTGAACTGCAGCTCGTGCACGCTGGACTTGTAGGTGGAGCCCAGGGTCAGCGAGGTGCCGTCGTTGATGGGCCAGACGCCGTTGTCGCCCGCGGGCCCGACCGGCAGGTTGACGGTCACGTCTTCGGGGCGTGCGTGGTAGCCGGCGTCGTCGTCGGCGTATTGCTTGCGCTGCTGGTTGGCGTAGGCGAAGCCGTACTCGATCGTGGTGCGGGGGTTGAGCTTCCAGACCAGGTTGGACCGCAGCGTGTCGATGGACATGTCGATGAAGCCGGGGTTGTTGATCTTGACCGTCCGGTCGCCATCGGTGCAGGCATAGCGGGTGCCGGCGGCCTGATCGCAGTCCTTCAACGCCACCTCGCCGGCGCCGTTGTTCTGGAACTTCTCATAGGCCAGGGTCCATTCGACGTCGCTGCCCAGCCGGGTGCGGGCCGAGATGCGGCCGGCCCACTCGTCCTGGTTGTAGTAGTAGCGGCTCTTGGGCACCAGGGTGTTGCGGCGCTGGTCGACGTCGGGGATGCCGTCGGCGATGAAGCCGTGGTCGGGCAGGTTGTAGTCGGTGAAGTCCTGAAGCTGGTTGATCCAGCCATCGCGCTTGACCTTGCTGAAGGTGGCGCGCAGCGCGAAGCGGTCGTTGACGGCCAGGTTCTGCACGATGTTGATCTGGCGCTTGTTGTAGCTGCCCAGGTCCAGCTCGGTCGTGCCATAGCTGCCGCTGAAGTCGGGCTTGGCCGGGATGATGTTGATGCTGCCGCCGGTGGAGTTGCGACCGAACAGCGTGCCCTGAGGGCCGCGCAGCACTTCCACCTGCTCCAGGTCGAACATCAGCGCCAGTGCGCCCTGGGGGCGCGGCGAGTACAGGCCCGCCACGTGCAGGCCCACGGCCGGGTCGCCGATCTCGGTGAAATTGGTCGAGCCGACGCCGCGGATGTTGATCTGCACGCCCGAGTCCGCACCGGAGGAGATCTGCAGGTTGGGCACCCGGCCCGACAGACCGCGGACGTCGGTGATGCCTTCGCGGCTCAGCGATTCCTGCGTGATCGCGGTGACGGCGACCGGCGTCTTCAGCAGATTGGTGCTGGCCCGCGTCGCGTTGACGACGACGGTGGGCAGCTCGTTCTTCGCGTTGTCGCTGGCCTCCTGTGCGGGGGCGGCGCCGGCCAGCAGGCTGACGGCGGCGGCAGTGAAGGTCTTCTTGAATCCAGCTCGGCTCGTTCTCATGGCTCTTGGCTCCTTGGTCTGTCTGGTTGTCGTTGGGCAGCACACGTCCCGGCCAGGGGCCGTGCGCGGATTCACAAGGGAACTCAGGTGCCCGGTCTGGGCTTGGTCGGGAACAGCAGCTGCGTCAACGTGGTGGTCTCGTTGCGCACCAGGGGCCGGGCCCAGGCACTGATGCCGAGCAGGTAGGCCAGGGTCAGGAAGACGATGGACATCGCTGCCCGCAGGCCGATGGCATCGCCCAGCGCACCCACCGCCAGCGGCACGACGGCGCCGCCGAGGATGCCGGTGCACAGCACGCCGGAGAAGGCGCCATGGTGGTGGGGCACCGAATTCAGGCCCAGCGAGAACACCACCGAGAACATCACCGACAGGAAGAAGCCCGCCGCAGGGAAGGCCAATCTGGCCGCCGCGGCCGGGCCGTACAGGGCCAGCGCGACACTGCTGATCGCGAGCACCGTGAAGCCGGCCAGCACCACACGTGAGTCCAGCAGCTTGAGCAGCACCAGGCCGAGCAGGCAGCCCAGCGACATCAGGCCCCAGAAACCCGCCACCGCGTCGGCGCCTTCGGCCGTGGCCGACAGGCCGTGGTATTGGCTCAGGAACTGCGACATCCAGTTCGCCAGCGTCTGCTCGGTGCCGACGTAGGCCATGATGCCGATGAAGAACAGCCACACATCGCGCCGGGCCAGCAATTCCCGGTACGCGGCCCAGCCGGCGGCGCGCTCATCGTCCTTCAGCTCGACCCGGGGCAGCGGCAGCAACTGGTTGGCCATGATCAGCGCGACGAACCCGACCGTGAATGCCCAGTAGAAGGCCACCCAGACCAGGCTGCTGCCGGCCGCTCCGGGCCGCTCCATCAGCCACTGGAAGGCCAGCGGGCTCACGAAGGACGCGAGACCGAAGACCAGCTGGCCCAGCACCGAAAAGAAGGCGAAATGCGCCTCGCCGCCGGCGGTGCGCATCAGCGGGTTGATGACCACCTGCAGCAGCGCCATGCCCAGGCCGATCACGAACAGGCCGCCGATGGCCGTGAGGTAGCCGGGCCACAGCGCAATCGCCAGCGAACCGGCCAGGTTCAGCACGAAGGCCGTCAGCAGGGTCAGGCGCGGCCCCTGCGCTTCGACCAGCATGCCGCCGGGGATGGAGACCAAGCCATAGGCCAGAAAGAACGAGAACGGCAGGAAGCCCGCCATCCCGAGGCTGAGGTGGAAGTCCTGGATGATGACCGGCATCAGCGGGCCCATCAGGTTGGTGACGAAGGAGATCACGAACCAGATCAGCAGGATGTAGCCGACGATCAGCGCGCGGTGCTTCATGGCCGGCTCAGGCGGTGATGCAGTCGGCGAACTCGCCGGCGCGTATGGTCTTGCGCGGGAAGCGGGCCAGGATGGCGCGCGCCGTTCGGCAGCCCGCCGCCAGCCCCTCGGCCAGGTTGCCGCCTTTGAGCCGGGCCGACAGATAGCCGGCATTGAAGGCGTCGCCCGCACCGATGGTGTCGAAGATGTCGGCGGGCTCGGTGTCGTGCGCGATCCGCTGGCCGTTCTCGATGCCGAGCGCACCACGGGCGCCGACCTTGACGACCAGGGTCGCAGCGGGTTTCAGCGCCCGGGCAATCCTGGCGAGCGCGCCGTCCAGGTCGTCGCAGCCGGCGATGCTGCGCGCTTCCAGCTCGTTGATGAGCAGATGGTCGCAGTGCGGCAACCAGGTCAGCACCTCCTGCTGATCCCAGCCTTCCGGCGGCCAGCCGGTGTCCAGCGCGACGCGGTAGCCGCGCCGGGCGGTCTCGGCCAGCAACTCCGCATAGCAGCTGCGCAGCCGGGTCAGCAGGAAGGGTGCGGTGAACAGCGCGATCGGGGCGCTGCCCGCCGCCAC
>RXJV01000171.1 GCA_003963075.1 Burkholderiales bacterium | reverse complement strand
GATTCATCGACGGCATCGGGCCCGATGTGGCGGGCGTGGAACTCGGTGGCGTCTTCGAGGATGGAGAGCGGCGTCGGCATGGCAGGGCTACAGCGGCAGGGGGTTCAGAGCGTCTTGAGCAGGGCGTCGTAGGCGGTGGCGTCCATCAGCGGGTCGAGCTGGGCGGGGTTGCTCAAGCGGACCTTGAAGAACCAGCCGGCCTTGAGCGGGTCGGAGTTGGCCAGCGACGGGTCGTCACGCAGGGCCTCGTTCACTTCGGTGATCTCGCCGTCGACCGGCATGTAGACGTCGGCTGCGGCCTTGACGGACTCGACGACACCGGCGACATCCTTCTCTGCATAGGTCTTGCCGACTTCGGGCAGGTCCACGAAGACGACGTCACCCAGCGCATCCTGGGCATGCACGGTGATGCCCACCGTGGCCGTGCCGTCGCCGTGAACTTCGATCCATTCGTGGTCGGGGGTGTACTTGATGCTCATCGTTCAGGCTCCGAGTGGATTAGCCGCGGTAGTAGCGGTTGGGGGTGAAGGGAGTGGAAGAGACCACCATCGGCGTGCGCTTGTCGCGCACGAGGGCGAAGACTTCGGTGCCCACCGCCGCATGGGCGGTCTGCACGTAGGCGAGGGCCACCGGCTGGTTGACCGTGGGCCCCAGCGTGCCGCTGGTGACGACGCCGATCTCGGTGCCGTCGGCGGTCACGATCTTGGCGCCCTCGCGCACCGGCATGCGTTCCTTGCCGACCAGGCCGACGCGCTTGCGGGCCGGGCCGTTCGCAAGCTGGGCGTCGATCACGGCGGCGCCAGGGTAGCCGCCGGCACGGGCGCCACCGGCGCGGCGCACCTTCTGGATGGCCCAGGTGATGCTGGCCTCGACCGGCGTGGTGGTCGTGTCGATGTCGTGGCCGTAGAGGCACAGGCCGGCTTCTAGGCGCAGGGAGTCGCGCGCGCCCAGGCCGATGGGCTTGACCTCGGCGTGGCTCAGCAGCTTGCGGGCCAGGGCCACGGCGTCGTCCTCGTGGACGGAGATTTCGTAGCCGTCCTCGCCGGTGTAGCCGGAGCGGGTCAGGAAGGTGTCGATGCCGTCGAGGCTGAAGAAGCCGCCGGTCATGAAGGTCAGCTTGGCGACCTCGGCGTTCAGGCGCGACAGCACGGTCACGGCCTCGGGGCCTTGCAGCGCCAGCAGGGCGCGCTCAGGGACGGGAATGACCTCGCAGCGGCCCGCCAGGTGCTTTTGCAGGTGGGCGATGTCCTGGTCCTTGCAGCCGGCGTTGACGACGACGAACAGGTCGTCAGGGCGCTTGCAGACCATCAGATCGTCCAGCAGGCCGCCCTGGTCATTGGTGAACAGCGCGTAGCGCTGCTTGAAGACACCGAGGTCGATGATGTCCACGGGCACGAGGGTCTCGAGCGCCGCGGCGGCGTCCGCGCCAACGAGGCGCACCTGGCCCATATGCGACACATCGAACAAGCCGGCGGCGGCGCGCGCGTGCTTGTGCTCGGCCATCACGCCGGTGGGGTATTGCACCGGCATGTCGTAGCCGGCGAAGGGCACCATCTTGGCGCCGAGTTCGAGATGGAGGGCGTGAAGAGGCGTGCGCAGCAAAGAGGACATCGATCGCTCCGATGGGTCGGGTGGATGTCCTCGCTGTCCCGGGTACTTGAGAGATTGACGAGCGGGTGGTTGGTCCCGCGCTCGCTTGCCCCTTCAGTGGGCCGGTTCCGAGACCGGCCTCTCTCCAGTGAGGAACGCCGCCAGTGTCTGCCACCGGAGGCGTTTTGTCAGTCCTTTTGCCTGAGCGTTCGATTCCGGGTCGATGACCCGGGCCCTGCGCCTTCGGCGGCCCCCAACAGCAACGGGGCGCTCTCCTGACGATCGGCATTCTAGACCGTGCCCGCCTCCTCAAAACGGGCGACGCGCCGGCTCAGTCGTCGCCGTGCGCGTTCTGCAGCTCCACCGGCATGCTGCGGCCGTCCGCGCCCTCAAAGAACAGGGGCTTGCGGGGCTTCGCCACGGGTGCGAGCTGGTTCATCGTGGCGGCGTCGAACAGGCGACCGTTCTGCATCACTTGCACGATGCGGTCCGTCTGCCGGATGTCGGCCAGCGGGTTGCCGTCGATGACGACCAGATCGGCCAGCTTGCCGGGCTCCAGCGAGCCCAGGTCCTTGTCGAGACCAAAATTGCGCGCCGGGTTGATGGTGGCGGTGCGCAGCGCTTCCAGCGGCGTCATGCCGCCGAGCGCGAACATCCACATCTCCCAATGCGCGCCCAGGCCTTCGCGCTGCCCGTGGGCGCCGATCATGGTGTTGACGCCGGCGCGGGACAACTCGGTGGCGGTGCGTGCCACGCGCAGGATGTTGAAGTCCTCATCCGGCGCGGTCTCGCGGCGCACGGCTCGGGGTTCGAGCACGCTGCGTGGCACGTAGCGGCTCAGCAGCGGGTGCTTCCAGACCTCGGTGCGGGCGTACCAGTAGTGCTCGCCGTCCAAGCCCCCGTAGCCGACGTTGAGGGTCGGCGTGTAGCCGGTGGATTGCTGGCTCCAGAGCTGCTTGACATCGTCCCAGACCTCGGCGAGCGGCAGTGCGTGTTCGACGGTCGTGTGGCCGTCGACCACCATGCTCATATTGGCCTGGAACAGCGCTCCGCCTTCGGGCACCACCATCATGTCGGTGCGACGTGCGGCCTCCAGCAGCTGCTGGCGCTGGTCCCGGCGCGGCTGGTTGTAGCTCTTCACGCTGATCGCGCCCTCGGCCTTCTGGCGGCGCAAATGGGTCAGCGCGTCGTCGAGGTTGTTCACGACGGCCGTGAACGGCGTGCGCGCGCCGTAAAGGATGGTGCCGGTGGAGTAGATGCGCGGGCCCAGCACGATGCCGGCGCGCTGCATCTCGCTCTGGGTGAAGATCGCCGAGCTGAGGTTGGATGGATCGTGCAGCGTCGTCACGCCGAAGGCCAGCGACGCCAGGTTGACCCAGCTCTGCTGCGGGATCAGGCCGGAGTCGCTCATCGAGCCGTGCCAGTGCGCGTCGATGAAGCCCGGAACGATGGTCTTGCCGCTGGCGTCGATCCGGCGCGCGTCGGCGGGAATGGCCACGTCGCGCCCAACCGCAACGATCCGGTTGCCGTCGATGAGGATGGTGCCGCCCTCGATCACCTCGTCGCCCTTCATGGTCACGACCCGCGCGCCGGTGAGTGCGAGCTTGCCGCTGGGGGCGTCGCTGGCCTGCTCGAAACCGATCTTCTGGCTGCTGGCCTGGCCCTTGCCCGCGGCGCTGGCCGTGAACAGCTCATCGCCCAGCGTGAAATGCAGCTGCTGGCTGTCACCGCTCCAGTGCAGGGCCGAACCGGCGTTGACGTCGAGCTGGCGCACCGGCAGCGCGTCCATCTTGGCGCCCACGGTGATGGCCTTGCCGGATTGCCCCTGCACATTGGGCAGCGGCGTCACATAGGCGTGGTAACGCTCGACAAAGCCCAACCATTGCCCGTCGGGGGAGACGCTGTACTCGCTGGCGAAATCGCTGCGCGCCACCTCGGTCTCGGCGCGGTCTCGCAGGTTCAGGCGGATCAGCGAGAAGCGCTGGTCGACCTCGCTGGGGCTGCTCGTTTTCGTGAAGAAGAGTTCGTCGCTGCGGGCGCCGAATTGCGCGCCGCTGCCTTCTTTGCTGATGCGTTCGGGCTTGCCGCGGCCGTCGGCCGCGACCAGGTAGAGGCCGGTGTCCAGGCTGTACCAGGGGCTGGTCAGGCCGCCGCCCCGGACCTTGCGGTAGACGAGCTGCTTGCCGTCCGGCGACAGGCGGGGTTCCAGGTATTTGCCCGGCTCCTTGACCAGCGTGGTCTCCTTGCCCGAGGCGAGGTCGAGGCGGCGGACGCTGCCTTGTGTGTCATCGCGCCAGGTCACATAGACCAGGCTGCTGCCGTCTCGCGCCCAACTCGGGGCGAACTCGAAGGCTTCGGTTTGCTGGGTCAGACGGCGCGGTGTGCCATGCGGCAGGTCCTTCAGGTAGAGGGATCCCAGCGCCGAATAGACGACACGTTTACCGTCCGGCGACACCTGGGCGCCGCGCAATTGATGCACCGCGAACTTGGCCGGTGCCACCTCCTGCGCCACGCGCAGCGGCTCGCGCAGCTCGCGCGTGTCCTTCACGTGGAAGGGAATCTCGGCCGCCGTGCCCTTGAAGGGGTCAACGCGCCAGATCCGGCCCTCGGCCCAGATGACGATTTCCTTGCTGCCCGGCATCCATGCGAAGCTGGGGTAAACGCCCCACATGGCCCAGATCTCCTGCAGGTCGCGTGACAGCCCGCTCCAGGCCGGGCGCTCCACGCCCGTGGCGAGATCCTTCAGGAACAGCGTGCTTTGATTGCGCACACGGCGAATGAAGGCAAGGTATTTGCCATCGGGCGAGGGCGTCGGCCGAACGGCACCGCCAGGGCCCTGCACAAAGGGCTCCACCGAGCCGTCGGACAAGTCCTGCCGGAAGATGGTGTAGATGCCGCCGGTGCCGTCCTTGTTGTATTCGAAGTTGCGGCCCGGCGTCGTGTCCTGGCTGTAGTAGAGGGTCTTGCCATCGCTGGAAATCGCCGGCTCGCCCAGGTCCTTCTGCCAGTTGGGCTTCTCGTTGAGCTGCACGCCCTTGTTCTTGGCCGCGTCCGCGTCGACGGCGTACAGCCAGATCTCGCCCGAGCCGGCGCTGCGCGTGCCCGTGTAGTGCTTGCGCGCCAGCAGGTATTTGCCGCTCGGATGCCAGACCGGGTTGTTCAGCAGCCGGAAATCTTCCTGGGTAACGGCATGCGGCTCGCTGCCGTCGGCATTCATGACCCAGAGGTTGTCGCCGCCGCCGGCGTCGCTGAGGAAGGCGATGCGCTTGCCATCCGGCGAGAAGCGGGCCTGCTGCTCCCAGGCGATGGAGTGGGTCAGGGCCTTGGCCTCACCGCCGGTGATCGGCAGGGTGTAGAGGTCACCCAACAGGTCGAAGACCAGGGTCTTGCCGTCGGGGCTGATGTCGACGCTCATCCAGGTGCCACGCGTCACATCGATGCTGACTGTCTTGGCCGCGCCGGGCGGCGCGTTGACGCTCCAGGCGGGGGGCTTCGCCGGCGCGGCGTCCTGGGCGTGAGCGGACAGGGTGGCCGCGAGCAGCAGCGCGGGCAGGGTCTTCAGAGCGTGCATGGAAGTGGGTGCGGTAGCAGCGAACCCAGCAGCCTAACGGCAGTGGCCGTTCCGGCCAATGGTCACTCCGGGAAGTCACCGAGCCGGCGCGGTCCCGAGCCCTGGGCTGCGCCCGCTCAGCCGACCATCCACCAGACGAACAAGCCGCCGAAGATCAGCCATTGCAGGCCGTAGTAGGCGAAGCGGCTGCTGGCCTTGATGCGCTTGCCCAGCAGACGCACCTGCTGAACATAGGCGAAGGCCTTGTTGATGCCGCCGGTCTTGTCGGTGGCCGAGTTTGGCGCTGCCGCAGCGCGGATCAGCGTGTGGCTGATGAAGCGGTTGAACGCACGCGCCAGCGGGTTGTTCAGGGGTCGCTCGACATCGCAGAACAGGATGATGCGCATCTGGTCGGACTGGTTCTCGGCGTAGTGCAGATAGGTCTCGTCGAAGATGACGCCCTCGCCGTCGCGCCAGGAGTAGCGCTCGCCGTCCACCGAGATGTAGCAGCGGTCGTCGTTGGGGGTGACGAGGCCGAGGTGGTAGCGCACCGAGCCGGCAAAGGGGTCGCGGTGCGTGACCAGGCGCCCGCCGGGCGGCAGGGCCGCAAACATCGCCGCCTTGACGGTCGGGATGCGCTGCAGCAGTTCGGTCGTGACCGGGCAGAGTGCGCGTGCCGACGGATGGGCGTCGCCATACCACTTCAGGTGAAAACGCGTCCAGCCGGTCTTGAAGAAGCTGTTGAAGCCGGCGTCGTTGTACTGGTCACTCTTCTTGATTTCGCCGGCCTCGGCGAGTTGAAAGGCCTCGGCGCGGATGTCCTGCCAGTGGTCCTGCAGCAGCTTCAGTTCTGGGAAACCGGCCACCGGCAGATAGGGCTTGGCCGGCAGCCGCGAGAACAGGTACATCAGGCAGTTGATCGGCGCCATGAAAGTCGAGTGATCGGTCAACTGGCGGAAGAAGCGCAGCCGCACCCGGCCCCGGTAATGAACATAGACCGTGCTCGCGATGAAGACCGCGACGATGCTGAGCTTGATGTAGGGAAGGTCGTGAGGCATGACGGTGGGTCCGGCTCAGCCGCGGGCGTAGAAGTCGGGTTCGCCCGCTGGACGGGACTTGAAGCGCTTGTGCAGCCAGAAGTACTGGTGCAATTGTCGGCGCGCCTGGCTCTCGATGACGGCGTTCATGCGTGCGGTGTCGGCCGCGGCGTCGGCGCTGGGGAAATCGGCCAGCGCCGGCTCGATGACCAGGGTGTAGCCGTCGCGCTCGCGGCGTGGATAGCAGGGCAGCACTGCGGCATCGGCCACCGCCGCCATCCGCGACAGGCCGGTGATGGTGGCCGCATCCACGCCGAAGAAGGGCACGAAGACCGAGTCTCGCCGGCCGAAGTCCTGGTCGGGCAGGTAGTAGAGCCGGTAGCCGTCGCGCAGCGCGCGGATCACGGCCCGCGTGCCCTGCTGGCGCGAGAAGATGATGCCCGTGCCCAGGCGCAGCCGCCGTGTGCGGAAGAACTCGTCCAGCCAGGCGTTCTTCTGGCGCGAATAGATGCTGACCACCGGCGTCTCCATCGAGATGCGCAGCCCGGCGAGGTCCAGCCCGGTGAAGTGCGGCATCATCAGCACGACCGCACGGCCGTCCAGCGCACGCAGATGCTCCAGGCCTTCGATGCGCATCAACCGGCGCAGCCGCTCGGGCGAGGCGAACCAGCAGTAGCCGTACTCCAGCAGCATCTGCGCCATCGCGACGAAGTGCTGCCGCAGCAGCCGGCGCCGATCGGCGGCCGACCACTCCGGCAGGCAGCGTTCGAGATTGAGCGCACCGATGCGACGTCGCGCAGAAGGCAGGCTGGCGAGCAATTGGCCCAGCAGCCACCCCAGTGCGCCGATGACACGGAACGGCAGCCAGCTCAGCAGCCACACCAGACCGACGAGCAGCTTCAGGCCCACGGACCGGCTCCGTGTCGCCCCAGCGGATGGACGGGCCGAGCCGTCCGACAGCAATTCCCAAGCCATCTCACAACGTCATTCTTTTTGTCGAAGCCATCACCGGAATGCCCGGCCGGTCCATTCCGGCCTGGCCCTGCGTCGGCGAGCACCCGGAACGCGCAGGTCAGGGACGCGATTGTCGTCGCGCTTGGCCGGTCGGCGCAGGCGACGCGGCGCGGATGCATCGACGCCTCACGGCGTGGCGCTTGGTTCAGCCGCGATGATGGTGCCGAGGCCGTGGCCGTGGCCGTGGGCGCCGGCGGCGGAGCGCCCGGTCCAGCGGGGCCGGGCGGGCTGGGCGGGCTGGGATTCGGGGCGGCCGCGCGTCAGTTGAAGCCCTGGCCCCGGATCAGGCCGACCGCGAGACCCTCGATTTGGAAGCTTTCGCTGGTTTCGTTGACAAGAATCGGCTGGAAGTCCGGGTTCTCGGCCAGCAGCTGGATGCCCTGCGGCCCGCGCTGAAAGCGCTTCACGGTGACCTCATCGCCCAGCCGGGCGACGACGATCTGACCGTTGCGGGCCTCACGCGCCGATTGCACCGCGAGCAGGTCGCCATCGAGGATGCCAACGTCCTTCATGCTCATGCCCTTGACCTTCAGCAGATAGTCGGGCTTTTTGCTGAACAGGCCGGGCTCGACCGTGTAGGTCTGCTCGATGTGCTCCTGCGCCAGGATGGGCGCGCCCGCCGCAACCCGGCCCACCAGCGGCAGGGTCAGCTGGGCCAGGGACGGCAGCGGCAGGCTGAACTGGCGGGCGCGGTTGACCGCAGTCAAGGTATCGGACTTCAGGCGGATGCCACGTGAGGTGCCACCGACGAGCTCAAGCATGCCTTTGCGAGCCAGCGCCTGCAGATGCTCCTCGGCGGCGTTGGCCGACTTGAAACCCAGTTCGGCGGCGATTTCGGCACGCGTCGGCGGCGCTCCGGTGCTTTCGATCGCGTGGCGGACAAGGTCGAAGATCTGCTGCTGGCGGGCGGTAAGCTTGGGTCGGTCTTGCACGGGCGGCCTTTGTTTGAACGTGCGGGAAGGGCTGGTGATTCATCCAGCTGCTGTATTTTCGTCCAGGAGTCCGGAAAATTGCAAACCCTCGCCCCGCTCGTCGTTCTCCTCGGCACTGGCGGCACGATCGCCGGTACGGCCCGCAGCGCGAATGATGGCGTTGGCTACACGGCCGCCCAGCTGAACGTCGACGACCTGCTGCGCGCCGTGCCCGCGCTGTCGGCCTGCCGGTTGGAGGCGCACCAGGTCGCCCAGCTCGACAGCAAGGACATGGACTTCCTGACCTGGCAGCGCCTCGCCGCGGTGACCCACGAGCATCTGGCCCGGCCCGAAGTCGGCGGGATCGTCATCACCCACGGCACCGACACGCTCGAGGAGACGGCCTATTTCCTGCACCGCGTGCTGGCACCGACCAAGCCGGTGGTGCTGACGGCGGCGATGCGCCCCGCGACCGCGCTGGCGCCGGACGGTCCCCAGAACCTTTACGACGCGGTGCAGCTGGCGTTGGCGCCGGGGGCCGCCGGCGTGGTCGTCAGCCTGGCGGGCCGGGTGCATGACGCCATCCAGGTGCGCAAGACGCACAGTTACCGCGTCGATGCCTTCGAGTCCAGCGACGGATCCCTGGTCGCGCTTGTCGAGGAGGGGCGGGTGCGCCTGCTCGGGCGCTGGCCGGCGGGCGAGGCGCTGGGCCTGGCGCGCATCCAGAGCCCGGCCGATCAATGGCCGCGCGTCGAGATCGTGATGAACCATGCCGGCGCGGATGGCGGGCTGGTGCGGGCGTTGGTGACCCGCGGCATCGACGGCCTGGTTGCCGCAGGCACCGGCAATGGCACGCTGAGCTGCGGCCTGGAGTCGGCGTTGCGCGATGCCGAGGCCGCGGGCGTTCGCGTGCTGCGCAGCACCCGTTGCGATGCCGGGCCGGTCATGGACCTGCCCGGCCTGCTTCCAAGCGCCGGCGCGCTGAGCCCGGTGAAGGCAAGAATCGAGCTGATCCTCGCCCTGCTCGCTGCGCCTTGAGGCTCAGCCGCGACGGCGGCGCGCGATAAAGCCCAGGGCGCCCAAGCCGGCCAGCAACATCGCATAGCTGCTGGGCTCGGGCACCGCAGCGGCGAGGTTCTGTTGCACCAGGTCGTTGCCGTCGTAGGCGAACACGAAGAACTGGTTGTCGTACTGGCTGGCGACCGAGCCACCACTTGGGGTGACTTTGCCAAGGAAGTCATTGTCGTTGGCCAGGTAGAGCGTGTGTTTGGTGACGCCGTTGATCGTGATGTCCTGGCCGAAGGCAATGCCTTCCAGCTTGGCCGGGATCTGGGCCTCGGTGTAGCCAGCATTGAGCAAGGCCTGCTTGATGTCCAGGAACAGCGTGCCGTTGATGGCGACGGAGGCACCGATCGCCTTCTTGTTCGCGTCCAGGGCGACAAGGTTGGCGATATTGCTGACGTCGGCCGCGCCATTGAGTTCGATCTGACGGATCTGCTTGAAGCCGGCAGCCGTGCCGTCGCCGAGGCCGTTGCCGTCTCGCTCGAGCACAAGAAGCTGGTGATCGTTCAGCGCCAGCAATTCACTGCTGTTGTTAGAGGTCCCGTTCACCACATTGTTGTAGGCGTACTGACCCGTGACCTTGCCGCTGGCGACGTCAATCTTGACGATGCGGTTGTACGCGGCCTTGTTGCCACCATCCTGAATCAAGGCACTTTGCATGAAGCCGAACAGTGTCTGACCGTCTGGCGAGATGGCCAGGCCTTCCATGCCTTTGTTGGCAACGCGGCCCACGCTATTGCCACTGATCTCGAGCTTGCCTTGAGCGCTGAGGTTCGCGACGGCGAAGCTGTCAGGCAGGTTGAAAGTGCGCAGGCGTTGTCCGGTGTTGCGATCGAACTGGTAGACGTAGGGGCCGTATTCATCGGAGATGAAAACGCTCTTGCCATCGTTAGAGACGCGGATCGCTTCGGGGTCGAGGCGCGCGTTGTTCGGATTGCTTGAGGTCAGCCCCGAGCCGACAGCGAAACCGTCGGATCGGCCGGTGAAGTAGTTCTTGTCGGCGCTGTTGACCGTCGGAACGCCTGATCCGAGGGTGTAGTTGGTCGTGGTTCCGTTGACCGTGACGCTGCCCGTTCCTGCCTGACCCGTGCCGTAATTCAGCGCCGTATTGCTGTAGAGCAGGGTCGTGCTCTGCAGGGTCGGAGTGATCGTGTAGGGCAGCGCGCCACCTTGAGTGGCCACCAGGTCCAGTTGCACCGTGTGAAAGCGCGCGATATAGGAGCTCGTGTCGTCAACCAAGGGGTTGTAGGGGACCGCGTTTGGTCCACGGTCCGGCAGCGCCAAGAAGGTGTTGCCGCCAGCCCAGGCCAGGCCCGAACCCAGGCCGCCGAGCAGGCTGGCCGAAACGCCGTTTTCCAGCGTGTAGTTCAAACCGGAGAGATCGCTTGCTGCCCCGCTCAGGCTGCCGGTCGCGATCAGAACAGGTTGGGCAGCGTGGCTGCTGCCAGCAAGCGCCACCAGGGCGCTGGCAACGGCAGTGTGGATGAGGCTGTGACGCATCGCGAGTCTCCGGGAGTGTTTAATAAACCCGCGATGGTCTTGACCGGCTGTGACGCCAGCGTGAAGGATTTCACGGCTAGAACCGTCCGGCCGGAGGGTCAGGCGATGGTGAGCGTCACGTCGACATTGCCGCGGGTCGCGTTCGAGTAGGGGCAGACCTCGTGGGCGGTGGCCACCAGGGCCTCCAGTTGGGCACGGTCCATGCCCGGCACCGAGATCGTCATGGCGACCTGGATGCCGAAGGCGCCCGGCTTGTTGGCATGCGGGCCGATGGCGACGTCGCTGGTGATCGACACCTCGGCAGGCAGGGCGATTTTTTGCCGGGCCGAGACCGCCTTCATCGCGCCGATGAAGCAGGCCGAGTAGCCGGCCGCGAACAGCTGCTCCGGGTTGGTGCCGGCACCGCCGGCGCCACCCAACTCCTTGGGTGTGGACAGGGCGAGGTCCAGCACGCCGTCCGACGACTTGGCGGTGCCGGTGCGGCCGCCGGTGGCGGTGGCGGTGGCGGTGTAGAGGGCTTTTTCGATGGCCATGGGGGCTCCTTTGGGCGTGGTTGGGGGTGGGTGGGGGAAAGGGTCAGGCCGCGGCGTCCGCGGCCCGGTTGAGTTGTTGCCGCAGGCGTTGCAGGCGCTCGGTCAAGGCAAAGACTTCGTCGAGTTCACAGGCGCTGGCGCAGGCCAGCTGGGCCGGGATGTCCAGCGCCTGGTTGCGCAGTTGGCGACCCTGGGGTGTCAGGAAGATGTCGACACGGCGCTCGTCGTCGCGGGCGCGCCGGCGCTCCAGATGGCCGAGGGTCTCCAGGCGCTTCAGCAGCGGTGTCAGCGTGCCCGAGTCGAGCGACAGCCGCTGGCCGAGCTGCGACACGCTGGGCCCGTCCGCCTCCCACAGCACCAACATCACGAGGTATTGCGGATAGGTGAGGCCCAGCGGCGCCAGCAGCGGCTTGTAGATGCGGGTCATGGCCAGCGAGCTGCTGTAGAGCGCAAAGCAAAGCTGGCGGTCGAGTTGCAGCCACTCCGCGCGGGGATCGGCGGCGGGTGCTGGGGTCTTGCTGCGTGGCATGGGCATAAATGTAGGTGGCAATTAAATTGCGCACAAGTTAAATGGTCTTTCAGACGATGGCACTGCGTCGGCCGCGTGACACCCGGGGCCGCGCCGATCTGAGACCATCCGCCACCGAGCCATCAACACCTCTCAACAAGGAGCGCCGCATGCTGGTCGTCGCGAACCTGCTCGCCGCGCTTGTGGCGCTGCTGCACCTGTACTTCGTGGTGCTCGAAATGTTCTTCTGGAACCGTCCGCTGGGCCGCAAGGCCTTCGGGCTGAAGGCCGATTTCGCCGAGCAAACCAAGGTGCTCGCGGCCAACCAAGGGCTGTACAACGGCTTCCTGGTTGCGGGCCTGGTGTGGGGCCTGCTGCAGGGCGCTGCGGATGCCGGCAAGCCCTGGCTGGTGTTCTTCCTGGGCTGCGTGGTGGTGGCGGGCATGTTCGGCGCCGCCACGGCCTCACGCAAGATCCTGTTCGTGCAGGCGCTGCCCGGCGCCGTGGCACTGGCGGCGGTGCTGGCCCTTTAGGCGCAAATCAGGCGCAACTCAGGCAGACAGCGCCTCGATCTGCTCGCCCAGCTCCAGCCAGCGCATTTCGTCGGCCTCCAGCTGGTCGGCAATGGCCTTCAGCCGCCGGCCCATTTCGGCGATGGCCGACGCGGCGGCGCCTTCGGCGAGCTGGGCCTCGATCTCGGCACGCTCCTCGGCCAGTGCATGCATGCGCTTGTCGATGGCCTCCATCTCCTTGCGCAGCGGCCGCGTCAGCTCCGCCAGCTTGGCACGTGCCTGGCCGGAGGCCTTGCGGTCCTCGCGGGAGGCGGGCGGCGGGGCGGCCACGGTGGCGGCGGCCGGGGCGGGGGCCGCCCCCGTGGGCTTCTTCGCCGCACGGGCGGCATCGCGGCTCTGGTCCAGCAACCAGCGCTGGTAGTCGTCCAGGTCGCCGTCGAAGGGCTTGACCACGCCGTCGGCCACCAGCCAGAACTCGTCGCAGACCTCACGCAGCAGCGCCCGGTCGTGGCTGACCAGCATCACGGTGCCTTCGAACTCGTTCAGGGCCAGCGACAGCGCCTCGCGGGTGTTCAGGTCCAGGTGGTTGGTGGGTTCGTCCAGCAGCAGCAGGTTGGGGCGCTGCCACACCAGCATGGCCAGCACCAGGCGCGCTTTCTCGCCGCCGGACAGGCTGCCGACCTGCTGGTTGACCATGTCGCCGGTGAAGCGGAATTGGCCGAGGAAGTCGCGCAGCTCCTGCTCGCGCCCGGGCGGGCCGACATCGCGCGCCAGGCGCACCATGTGCTCCAGCGGGCCTTCGTCCAGGCGCAGCACGTCCAGCTCCTGCTGGGCAAAGTAGCCGATGGACAAGCCTTTGCCTTCGGTCATCGTGCCGCCCATCGGCGCCTGGGCGCGGGCAATCGTCTTGACCAGCGTGGACTTGCCCTGGCCGTTGGCGCCGAGGATGCCGATGCGCTGGCCGGCCAGCACCGAGCGGTCCACGCCGCGGACGATGATCTTGTCGCCCTCATCGGTGCGGTAGCCGGCCGACAGGTCGTCGAACATCAGCATCGGGTTGGGCAGGCTCACCGGCTCGCGGAACTCGAAGTTGAAGTCGGCCGACGCCAGCACCGGCGCCAATCTCTCCATGCGTTCCAGCGCCTTCACGCGGCTTTGCGCCTGCTTGGCCTTGCTGGCCTTGGCCTTGAAGCGGTCGATGAACTTCTGCAGGTGGGCGACCTTTTCCTGCTGGCGCTCGAAGGCGGCCTGCTGCAGCACCATGCGCTCGGCGCGCTGGCTCTCGAAGCTGGTGTAGTTGCCGCCGTAGCGCACCAGCTTGCCTTCGTCGAGGTGCAGGGTGACCTTGGTGATCGCGTCGAGGAACTCGCGGTCGTGGCTGATGATGATCAGCGTGCCGTCGTAGCGCTGCAGCCAGGCTTCCAGCCAGACCAGGGCGTCCAGGTCCAGGTGGTTGGTGGGTTCGTCCAGCAGCATCAGTTCGGCCGGGCACATCAGCGCGCGGGCCAGTTGCAGGCGCATGCGCCAGCCGCCGGAGAAGCTGTTGACCGGGGCGTCGAGCTGTTCGGTCTTGAAGCCCAGGCCCATCAACAGCGCCTGGGCGCGCGAGCGGGCGTCGAAGGCGCCGGCATCGGCCAGCGCAGCATGCGCTTCGGCCATCGCGTGGCCGTCGTTGGCCTTCTCGGCCTCGTCCAGCGCGACGCGCGCCGCGACGAGCGTGGTGTCGCCCTGCAGCACGAAGTCGGTGGCGCCGTCCTCGGTCTCGGGCATGTTCTGGGCCACCTCGGAACGGCGCCAGTGGCGCGGCACTTCGACGTCGCCGCGGTCGTTCGACAGGCGGCCGGTCAGCAGCGCGAACAGGCTGGACTTGCCGGCGCCGTTGCGTCCCACCAGGCCGATCTTTTCGCCGGGTTGCAGCGTGGCGGAGGCGCCATCCAGCACCACCTTGACGCCGCGGCGCAGCGTGATGTCGCGAATCGTGATCAAAGCAAATTCTCTTTCGTCACCAGCAGCACCTGGTCGGCGCCCGATGAGGTGTCCATCCACACGACCTCGAGCTGCGGGAAGGCCGCCTCGAAGTGCTCGCGCTCATTGCCGATCTCCAGCACCAGCACGCCGTCGTCGGCCAGTGCGGCGGGCGCGGCCCGCAGCAGCTCGCGGACGAAGTCCATGCCGTCGCTGCCACCGGCCAGCGCCAGCTCGGGCTCGGCCCGGTATTCGGCGGGCAGGGCGGCCATGCTCTGGCTGTTGACATAGGGCGGGTTGCAGAGGATCAGGTCGTAGGGACCCTGGGCGCCCTGGAGGCCGTCGCCCTGCAGCAGCCGGATACGGGCGCCGAGGTGGTGGCGCGCCACATTGAGCTTGGCGACTTCAAGCGCATCGGCGCTGAGGTCGAGGGCGTCGACCTCCACGTCCGGCCAGGCCATGGCCGCCAGCACCGCCAGGCTGCCGTTGCCGGTGCACAGGTCCAGCACGCGGCGGCTGGCCGGGTTCAGCCAGGGGTCGATGCTGGCGTCGGCGATCAGCTCGGCGATGAAGCTGCGCGGCACGATGGCGCGCTCGTCGATCGTGAAGGGCACGCCCTGCAGCCAGGCCTCGCCGGTCAGGT
>RXJV01000007.1 GCA_003963075.1 Burkholderiales bacterium | reverse complement strand
AGCGACTTCCTTGACCATCTGGGCGCCCATGTTCTGGAGCTTGTCCTTCAGCTCGATTTCCTTGGCCACGGACACGCCGTCCTTGGTCACGGTGGGGGCGCCGAAGGAGCGCTCGAGCACCACGTTGCGGCCCTTGGGGCCCAGGGTCACCTTGACCGCATTGGCCAGGATATTGACGCCTTCCACCATGCGGGCGCGGGCGTCGCCGCCAAAGATCACGTCTTTTGCTGCCATTTGATTCTCCGGATTTCTAAATTGGGATCGGTATCTATCGGTTCGCGGGCGAGTCAGATCACTTCTGAACGACGGCGAACAGGTCCTCTTCGCGCATGACCAGCAGTTCTTCGCCGTCGACCTTGACGGTCTGGCCGGAGTACTTGCCGAACAGCACGCGGTCGCCGACGGCGACGTTCAGGGCCACGAAATCACCCTTTTCATTGCGCTTGCCCGGGCCGACGGCCAGGACTTCACCCTGGTCGGGCTTCTCAGCGGCGTTGTCCGGGATGACGATGCCCGAGGCGGTCTTGGTTTCTTGCTCCAGACGGCGAACGATCACGCGATCGTGCAGGGGGCGCAGCTTCATGGAATCTCCTTCAGAGTTTGAACTGCAGCGGCCACTGCCTTTGACCAGACGTCGGCCGCTGAAAAAACGAGGCCGATCGATCGGCCTGATTTCGCTAGCACTCGATATCGTCGAGTGCTAGCAGCTCAAATTATAGGGGCCGTTGGCGGCGGTTCAAGGCCCGCCTGAGCCGGCTCATGCATCGAGCCGGGCAAAAAAAAAGCGACCGCAGAGGCGGTCGCTTTTCCGTGCGAAGCCGGCGAGGCTTCAGCGGCCAGATCGACGGCGCGTCAGCGCTGCGGCTCCGAGCGCGCCCAGCGCGAGTGCGATGCTGGCAGGCTCGGGCAAGCGGCCATCGGGCGTCGCGGCGGTGAAGCTCAGGTTGTCGAGCATCAGCTTCTGGTCGAGTCCGGTCACCCGGATCGACGCTGCAACGCCAGAGGTCTGGAAGTCCAGTTGGGTCCAGCTGCAGAACAGCGAGCTGCCGGCCTTGCAACCGTTGTCGCTCAGGTCGTTGCCGGTGATCGAGTCCAGCAGGCTGCCTTTCGCGTCGAAGAAATCGAATTCGATGTCGGTCGTCGAGCGGGCCGAATACAGGAAGCTGAACTTGGTGAACCCACCGGCAAAGTTCAGGGTGAAGCTGCTGTCGGTGGACGCGGCGTTGCCCGTGGCGTCGTTGGCCAACATCATGGCGCCGCAGCTTCCCGTGCGTGAGAACGAGTAGCTGCCCTTGCAGCCATTGGCGCGGGAGTTGGACGTCAGATACCAGGCATCGCCGGAAAACGTGATGCCCTGACTTTGGTAGTAGTCGCCGATCCGGAAAGGACCGCGGTTCTGCTGGGCTTCGGTCTCGAAGTCCAGCGACACCACGCCAGCGAACGCGGGCTGCAGCGCCATGGTCAGCGCGAGGGCTAGAAGTTTGCTTGTCGCACGCATGGCGTTCTCCGTCAGCTGTTCGAATTGGGGATACGGTGCCGACTGTAAACAAGCACCTTGAATTTGCGCCCGACCGGGCCCCTTCAGTTGAGGGGGCCATGACCCTGAACTGCCCCGATTGAGGGGCCGGGCAGCGACTCGTCGCGCGCAGCGGAAGCGGTCGGGGGCTTGGCTACACTGGCCCGGGTGGAAACCAAATGGCTTGAAGACTTCGTCAGCCTGGCCGAGACGCGCAGCTTCTCCCGCTCTGCCCAGCTTAGACATGTGACCCAGCCGGCGTTCTCGCGCCGCATCCAGGCGCTGGAGGCCTGGGCCGGGGTTGATCTGGTGGATCGCTCGTCCTACCCGACGCGCCTGACGGCCGCGGGCGCGACATTGCTTGCCCAGGCGGTGGAACTGCTGGGCAACCTCCAGGCCACCCGCAACATGCTGCGCAGCCACCAGGCCTCCGACCAGGACATGATCGAGTTTGCCGTGCCGCACTCGCTCGCCTTCTCGTTCTTCCCGCACTGGCTGATGGACCTGCGCCGCGGCTTTGGCGCCATCAAGTGCCGTTTGAACGCGGCCAATGTCCATGACGCCATGCTGCAGCTCAGCGAGGGCAATTGCGATCTGCTGCTGGTCTACCACCATGCCAGCCAGCCGCTGCAACTGGACCCGGAGCGCTACCAGATGGCCTCGCTGGGCCACGAGACCCTGTCGCCCTACGCCAAGGCCGACGCCCAGGGGGAGCCGCTGTTTCGCTTGCCCGGCAGGCCGGGCCAAAAACTCCCCTTCCTGAGCTATGCCGCCGGTGCGTATCTAGGGCGCCTGGTGGAACTCATCGTCAAGGATGCCGACTGCGCGCTCAACCTCGATGCCATCTATGAGACCGACATGGCCGAAGGCCTGAAGGCGATGGCGCTGGAGGGGCACGGCCTGGCCTTTCTGCCGGCGAGTTCGGTGCAGAAGGAGCTGGCCAGTGGCCGCCTGGTGCCTGCCGCGGCGCCGGGTGCCTTCAGCGTCAGCATGGAGCTGCGCATCTACCGCGAGCGCCCCGAGCTGTCGCGCCGGCTCAAGCCGGCCTCGGCGGCGCTTTGGGATTACCTCGCGTCCAAGGCATGAGCTCATGGTGCTTGTGCATGCATCGTATAAACCCGTATTCGGACTGAGTTCCGGGCGTGGTCTGCTCGCGTTTGGTTTTCCTTTCCACCTCGTTCCCTTGCAAGTTGTTGGAGTCTTCATGAAGAGAGTTCTGCTCACTGCCGCCCTGTTGGCTGGTTTCTCGGTCGTGCATGCCGAGGACACGCTGAAGAAGATCAAGGACAGCGGCACCATCACCATGGGTGTGCGCGAGTCGTCTGGCCTGTCTTACACGATCGGCGACGGCAAGTACGTCGGCTACCACATCGATGTTTGCGAGCAGGTCGTCCGGGACATCCGCCGCCAGCTGGGTCTGAGCAGCCTGACGGTCAAGTATCAGCCGGTCACCTCGGCCAATCGCATCCCGTTGACCGTCAACGGCACGGTGGACCTCGAATGCGGCTCGACGACGAACAACGCGGCTCGCCAGAAGGATGTGGCCTTTGCCGTGACGACCTATGTCGAAGAGGTGCGCATCGCCGTGAAGGCCAAGTCCGGCATCACGTCGATCAACCAGCTCAATGGCAAGACCGTGGCGACGACGACCGGCACGACCTCGGTGCAGACGCTGCGCAAGCATGAGCGCGCCAATGGCGTGGACTTCAAGGAGGTGTTCGGCAAGGACCATGCCGACAGCTTCCTGCTGCTGGACTCCGGCCGTGCCGACGCCTTTGTGATGGACGGCTCCATCCTGGCCAAGAACATCGCGACGTCCAAGAACCCGGCCGACTTCAAGATCGTTGGCGAGGTGCTGAGCGTCGAGCCGATCGCGATCATGATCCGCAAGGACGACCCGGCCTTCAAGAAGGCCGTGGATGACAGCATCAAGGCCATGATGAAGTCGGGCGAACTGGCCAAGCTCTACGACAAATGGTTCCTGCAGCCCATCCCGCCGACCAACACCAAGATCGGCCTGCCGCTGTCTGCGGCCACCAAGGAAGCCTGGGCCAACCCGAACGACAAGCCGATGGAAGAGTACGCGAAGAAGTGATTGGCAGCGTCTGCTGAGTCACCGCGAAGCGGGTGCGTGGCACCCGCTTTGCATTAGGAAGTGCGCTGAAGGAGAGGCACATGGGTTGGGATTGGCAGTTCTACTGCAATGACACCGCCACGCAGGAGGCGGTTGCCGGCTGCTTCGGTCCGGGCGGCAAGGAACAGACCTATCTGCAGTGGATGCTGAGTGCCTGGGGATGGACGCTGGAGGTCTCTATCGCCGCGCTGTTGCTGGCACTGGTGATCGGGTCGCTGATCGGCATCATTCGCACGGCCCCCAACCGCTGGCTGGCCGGATTTGGCGAGGCCTGGACGGAGTTGTTCCGCAACATTCCGCTGCTGGTGCAGGTGTTCCTCTGGTACTACGTGCTGCCGGAGTTCGTGCCGGCCCTGAAGAACCCGGCGGTGAAAACCGCCCTGGTCATCTGTGCGCTGGGCTTCTTCACCAGCGCCCGCATCGGTGAGCAGGTCAAGGCCGGCATCCTGACGCTGCCGCGTGGCCAGCGCTACGCCGGCCAGGCGCTGGGCATGACGCTGCCGCAGACCTACCGCTATGTGCTGCTGCCGATGGCCTACCGCATCGTGATCCCGCCGTTGACCAGCGAGAGCATGAACATCGTCAAGAACTCGGCGGTGGCGTTCGCGGTCAGCATCCCGGAGCTGGCGCAGTTTGCCCAGCAGGCGTCGGAGGAAACCTCGCACTTCGAAGAGATCTTCATCCCGGTCACGCTGCTGTACTTCATCTCGGCATTCGCGATCAACCGCGTCGCCAAGTTCATCGAGGCGCGCGTGCGCATCCCCGGTACCGTGGGAGCGAAGTGATGCTGAACCTCGACTATTCCTTCCTGAACTGGGCCGTCGTCCAGAGCTTCGTCGCCAAGGGCTTCTGGTTCTCCATCCAGCTGACCGCGGTCGCCATGGTCGGCGGCATCCTGCTGGGCACCCTGCTGGCGATGATGCGGCTGTCCAGCCACAAATGGCTGTCGGTGCCTGCTGCCCTCTACGTCGACACGCTGCGCTCCATCCCGCTGGTGATGGTGATCCTGTGGTTCTTCCTGCTGATCCCCAAGCTGCTGGGGCCGCTGGGCGGGCAGATGTCTGCCTTCATCACCTTCACACTGTTCGAGGCCTGCTACTACTCCGAGATCATGCGCGCGGGCATCCAGTCGGTGTCCAAGGGCCAGGTCCATGCCGGCTATGCGCTGGGCATGACCTACGGCCAGAGCATGCGCCTGGTCGTGCTGCCGCAGGCCTTCCGGAATATGCTGCCGGTGCTGCTGACCCAGACCATCATCCTGTTCCAGGACACCTCGCTGGTCTATGCGGTCGGCGAGTACGACCTGCTCAAGGGCTTCGAGGTCGCGGGCAAGAACTTCAACCGCCCGGTCGAAACCTATCTGGTCGCCGCCGTCGTCTACTTCGTCATCTGCTTCGGCCTGTCGCGCCTTGTGCGCGAGCTGCAGAAGAAGATCGCCATCATTCGATAAGGATCCGCCGTGATCGACATCAAAAACGTCTCCAAGTGGTACGGCAGCTTTCAGGTGCTGACCGACTGCACCACCTCCATCCGCAAGGGCGAGGTCGTCGTCGTCTGCGGGCCCTCGGGCTCGGGCAAATCGACGCTGATCAAGACCGTCAATGCGCTGGAGCCCTTCCAGAAGGGCGACATCGTCGTCGACGGCATCTCCATCGCCGACCCCAAGACCAACCTGCCCCAGCTGCGCTCGCGGGTCGGCATGGTGTTCCAGCATTTCGAGCTGTTCCCGCACCTGTCGGTGACCGAGAACCTGACCATCGCCCAGACCAAGGTGCTCGGCCGATCGGCGGACGACGCCAAGGCCCGCGGCCTGAAGATGCTGGACCGTGTCGGCCTGTCGGCCCACAAGGACAAGTTCCCGGGCCAGCTCTCCGGCGGCCAGCAGCAGCGCGTCGCCATCGCGCGGGCGCTGTCGATGGACCCCATCGTGATGCTGTTCGACGAACCCACCTCGGCGCTCGACCCCGAGATGGTCGGCGAGGTGCTGGACGTGATGGTCAAGCTGGCCCAGGAGGGCATGACCATGATGTGCGTGACGCACGAGATGGGCTTTGCCAAGCGTGTCAGCCACCGCGTCATCTTCATGGACGCCGGCAAGATCATCGAGGACTGCACCAGCGCCGACTTCTTCGGCAAGCCCGAGGAGCGCTCGCCGCGCGCCAAGGACTTCCTCGCCAAGATCCTGCAGCACTGACGCCGCAGGCGCCCGGCACTCGCGGCGGCCGGGCCGGCCGCCCGGCACCGGGTCAGAGGAACATGCCGCCCGAGGCCTCGATGCGCTGCCCGGTGATCCAGCCGGCGCCGGGGCGCATCAGGGCTGCTGCGGCGCCGCCGATGTCGTCGGCCTCGCCGACACGGCCCAGGGCCGTGAACGAGGCCACCATCTGGTTCAGGTCGGCGTTGTCGCGCACCGCGCCGCCGCCAAAGTCGGTCGCGATTGCACCCGGCGCCAGAGTGTTGACACGGATGCCGCGCGCGGCCAGCTCCTTGGCCTGGTAGCGGCTCAGCACCTCCACCGCGCCCTTCATCGCTGCATAGGCGCTGTAGCCCGGCAGCGTGAAACGGGCCAGACCGCTGGAGATGTTCAGGATGCGGGCGCCGTCGGCCAGCAGCGGCAGCAGGGCCTGGGTCAGGAAGAACGGGCCCTTCAGGTGCACGGCCACCATCGCGTCAAGCTGGGCCGGGCTGGTGTCGGCAAAGCTCGCGTGCGCGCCGGAGCCGGCGTTGTTGATGAGGCCGTTCAGCCGGTCGCTGCCCCAGGCCTGCAGCCCGGACTGCAGCTTGCGGATGAACACCGGGAAGCTGCCCGTGTCGGCCACATCCAGCGGCAGGGCCAGCACGCGTCGGCCCAGGGCGCGGATCTGCGCCACCACGGCATCTGCCGCGTTCGCGGCCTCGCGGAAGGTCAGCACGATGTCATGGCCGTCGCGGGCCAGCGCGAGAGCCATGGCGGCGCCGAGGCCGCGGCTGCCGCCGGTGATCAGGGTGATGGGTGCGGATGTCATGGGGTTCTCCATTGGGGGGTTGGGATGGAGAGAATTTATTGTTCTGCCGAAGTTGGATAAAGTTGCCGGCGTTGAATTGACTGTTTTCTCCATGGAAAACAATCTCGATCTCGCTTCACTGCGCGTCTTCCTGCAGGTCGCCGAACTCGCCCACTTCAGCCGCGCGGCCGACGAGCTGGGTTTGCCCAAGGGGCGTGTCAGCCAGATCGTGAGGGGGCTGGAGGCCCAGCTCGGCACCCGGCTGTTCCAGCGCACCACCCGCCGCGTCAGCCTGACGCCCGACGGCGAACTGCTTGCCGAGCGCGCCCGTGCCCTGCTCGGCGAGGCCAGCGAGATCGAAGCGCTGTTCCAGCAGGACCGGCAGCTCAGCGGCCGCCTGCGGGTGGACCTGCCGGTGCGCCTCGCGCTCGACCTCGTGCTGCCGGCGCTGCCGAGCTTCCTGGCGCAGCACCCAGGCCTGCAGGTCGAATTGAGCTGCACGGACCGGCGCGTCGACCTCGTCGAGGAGGGGTTCGACTGCGTGCTGCGTGTCGGGGCCGTGCACGACCCCATGCTGGTGGCCAAGCCGGTGGGGCGGCTGACGATGATGAACGTGGCCAGCCCCGGCTACCTGGCGTCGCGCGGCCACCCGGTCACGCCCGACGACCTGCTGGCCCAGGGCCACGAGCTGGTGCACTACAGCCAGACCTGGGCCGACCGCCGGCCGCGCTTCGACTGGGTGGACACCGAGGGCCGGGCCCACAGCCTGCATCTGCCGGCGCGGGTGGCGGTCAACCACACCGATGCCTACGAGGCTGCAGCGCTCGCCGGCATGGGCATCGTGCAGGCGCCCGCGGTCGGCGTGCGCGCCGCGGTGGCCGATGGCCGTCTGGTGCGGCTGCTGCCGGGCTACGAGCCGGCACCGCTGCCGGTGCAGCTCGTCATGAGCCAGCGCCGCCACACGCCGCGCCGGGTGCGGGTGTTCATGGACTGGCTGGCCCGGCTGCTCGAAAGCCCTTTGGGCAACGACAATCCGGCGCCATGAACGACACCCTCACCCTCACCCGCCCGGACGACTGGCATCTGCACCTGCGCGACGAAGCCGCGCTGCACAGTGTGCTGCCCTACACCGCGCGGCAGTTTGCCCGCGCCATCGTGATGCCCAATCTGCGGCCGCCCGTCACGACGGCCGCTCAGGCGCTGGCCTATCGCGAGCGCATCCTGGCCGCGCGGCCCGAGGGCTCGGACTTCCAGCCGCTGATGACGATGTACCTGACCGACAACACGCCGCCGGACGAGATCCGGCGTGCCAAGGAGGCCGGTGTCGTCGCCCTCAAGCTCTACCCGGCCGGCGCCACCACCAACAGCGACGCCGGCGTGACCGACCTGCGCAAGACCTACCCGACGCTGGAGGCGATGCAGCGCGAGGGCCTGCTGCTGCTCGTGCACGGCGAGGTGACCGACCCCGACATCGACGTCTTCGACCGCGAGGCCGTGTTCGTCGACCGCGTGATGACGCCGCTGCGCGCGGCCATGCCCGAGCTCAAGGTCGTGTTCGAGCACATCACGACCAAGGAGGCGGCGCAGTATGTGACCGAGGCGGACCGCTTCACCGCCGCCACCCTCACGCCCCAGCACCTGCTCTACAACCGCAATGCGCTGTTCACCGGGGGACTGCGGCCGCACTACTACTGTTTGCCGGTGCTCAAGCGCGAGGAACACCGGCAGGCGCTGCTGAAGGCCGCCGGCTCGGGCCTGCCGAAATTCTTCCTCGGCACCGACAGTGCGCCGCATGCAGCGCCGCTGAAGGAGGCGTCCGTCTGCGGGGCGGGCTGCTTCACGGCGCTGTCGGCGCTGGAGCTGTATGCCGAGGCCTTCGAGGCCATCGGCGCGCTCGACAAGCTCGATGCCTTCGCCGGCCACCACGGCCCGGACTTTTACGGCCTGCCGCGCAACACCGGCACCGTCACGCTCAGGCGCGAGCCCTGGACCCTGCCCAGCGCCGTGCCCTTCGGCGAGGCCCAGCTCAAGCCGCTGCGCGGCGGCGACACCCTGCAGTGGAAGCTGGTGGCATGAAGCCCGTGAGCCCGAGCAAGGTGGCCTTCCTGGTCGACTTCGACAACGTCGCCACCGACGTCATCGAGCAGGCCTTGCAGATGGCGTTCAAGGACTACGAGGCCGTCCACATCCGCCGCGCCTACTGCAACGCCGAACAGGCCCAGACCCACCAGGCCTTCCTGAAGCGCCTGGGCCTGCGCGCCATCGTCAACCTGGCCATCGGGAAGAACTCGACCGACATCGCCCTCGCGGTGGATGCGATGGAGCTGGCCATCACCGAGCAACCCGATGTCATCGTGCTGGTGTCGTCCGACAGCGACTTCGCGCCGCTGGTGCTGAGGCTGCGCGAGAAGGGCGCCTGGCTGCGCGGCTTCGGCCAGTACGGCAAGACCGGCGATGGCGTGATCCAGATCTACGACCAGTTCAACGAACTGGCCCACGACAGCAGCAAGCCGGCGTCCAAGCGCGAGACCGCCCGCAAGCCCGCTGCGCCGAAGCCCGCTGCGCCTAAGCCCGCCGTGAAGAAGGCCGCGCCGGTGAAGTCCTCCGCGCCTGTGGCGGCGCCCAAGCCGAGCCCGACGCCGACGCCGCAGCCCGGCACCGCCCCGGCCAGTGGGCCCGCTGCTGCGCCGGCCAGGGCGCCCCGGCCCGCCAGCGCGGACAAGCCGGCCACCAAGCCCGCGGCGGCCGCATCGCCGGCCGCCGCGCCGGTCGATGCCAGCGTTGCCGCCGCACGCGAGATCAACGCCATCCTGGCGCTGTTGCCCAAGCTGGCCGATGGCCAGTGGCACGACCTGGGTGCCGCCGCCAAGGCGCTGAAGGAAGCGGGCCTGCTGGCCCGGACGGCGCCGTCCACCAAGCTCTTTCGCAAGCACCCGCAGGCCTTTGAGCTTCAGCCGGCGAAGCAGCCCAACCAGGTGCGCTTCGGCCACGGATGATCGAACCGGACTGGGCCCAGCCCTGGTTCGCGCCCTACCGCGACGTGGCCGGGCCAGTGTTGGCGAGGCTGTCCGCGGGGCTGCCGGTCTGGCAGGCGCTGGGCCGCTCGGGCTTCGAGCCCGCCGGGCCGCGGACGACCGGCTATGAGCACCACATCGCCGCCAGCGGCCGTGTGCCCACGCGCGACAACGCCCATGACCTCTTCAACGGCCTCGTCTGGCTGCGCTGTCCGGCCTTCAAGGCCGCACTCAACCGGGCCCACGTCACCGCCCCGCCCGCGCCGGCCGGCCGCCGCGGCGCGCTGCGCGATGCGCTGACGCTGCTCGACGAAAGCGGTCTGCTGCTCGAAGCGCCGCCGGCCCTCACCCAGGCCCTGCGCGACCAGGACTGGGCGACCCTCTTCATCGCGCGGCGGGCGCTGTGGCAGCAGACGCGGCTGCTGCTGGTGGGCCATGCGCTGCTCGAAAAGCTGCAGGCACCGCGCAAGCCGCTGTGCGCCCGCGTGCTGCTGGTCGACGATGTCGAGGCGCCTGAACTGCCGGCCACGCTCAGCCCGGCCGAGCTGCCACCGCTGCCGGTGCTGGGCATTCCCGGATGGTGGGCGCCGAATGCATCACGCGAGTTCTACGACGACGAGCGGGTCTTCCGCGCAAAGCGGCTAGCATCGGCGCCCGCCTCGGGAGGTTCCGCTTGTTGATGAAGTCCTGTTTGCAGCCCTTGTTGGCCTGGGTCCTGGCCGCGTCGGCCGGCGTTGCGCTGGCGCAGCCGGCCCGTCCGCCGGCCGCCGCCACCACAGCACCCGCGCCGCAGGCCTCGCAGCCGCCGACCGTATCGGCCAGCGCGCGGCGTCTGTACGAGCGCAGCAAGGGGCAGCTGCTGCAGATCCGCACCCTGCTCAAGACCCAGGACAGCCAGGCCTCGGTCGGCTCGGGCTTCCTGGTCAGCGACGAGGGCCATGTCGTCACCAACTACCACGTCGTCAGCCAGTTTGCACTCGAGCCCGACAGCTTCCGGCTGCGCTATGCGACCACCGATGGCCAGGGGGGCGCACTCGAGCTGCTGGACTTCGACGCCCGCCGCGACCTCGCGCTGCTGCGCGCGGTGGACGACGGCAAGGGCAGCGGCCTGCGTGGCCGCGGTGCGCTGGCGTTCCGCCCGCAGAGCCAGCCGCTGGCCAAGGGCGAACGCATCTACTCGATGGGCAACCCGCACGACGTCGCCTTTGCCGTCGTCGAGGGCAATTACAACGGCCTGGTCGAGCGCAGTTTCGACCCGCTGATCTACTACGCCGGTGGCATCAACCCCGGCATGAGCGGCGGTCCGGTGCTGGACGAGGACGGCCGCGTGGTGGGCGTCAACGTCTCGACGCTGCTGTTCGCCCAGCAGGTCAGCTTCCTGGTGCCGGGCGAATTCGCCGAGGACCTCGTCAAGCGCAGCGTCGGCGCCAAGCCGATTCGCACAGCCGCCTGGGCGCGCCTGCGCGACCAGCTCACCCGCTACCAGGACGAACTCGTCACACGCTTCCTGGCCCAGCCCTGGGAAAGCGCCAACAACGACCGTTACCGCGTGCCGGTGCCCAAGCAGGACTTCATGCGCTGCTGGGGCCGTGGCACACCGGCCGACACCAAGGGGCTGGACTTCGAGCGCTCGCAGTGCCGCATGGACCATGCCCTCTTCGTCAGTGGCAACCTGCAGACCGGCTGGCTGGACATGAGCCACGAGGCCTACGACGGCAGCAAGCTCGGCGCGCTGCGCTTCTCGCGCCAGTACTCGCAGAGCTTTCGCAACGAGAGGCTGGGCGGTGCCGACAAGTCGCGCACCGCGCCCTATTGCAAGGAGCAGTTCGTCGACCGCGAGGGCCTGCCGCTGCGAGCCGTGGTCTGCCTGCGCGCCTACCGCAAGCTGGAGGGCCTGCATGACCTGAGCGTGCTGGTGACCACGGTGGACGCGGCCACTGCCGGCGCGCTGGGCCGCTTCGACGCCAAGGGCGTCAGCTTTGACAACGCGCTCAAGCTGGCGGCGCATTACCTGGAGGGCTTCGCGTGGACCACAGCCAAGGCCAAGTGATCCCGTTCGCCGCGCCTGCTGCCGTCGTCGAGCTGCTGGGCCGTGACGGCCGCGCCATCCTGATCCAGCGCGTCACGCGTTGGCCCGCGCGCATCGGCCGCTCGCCGGCCTGCGACATCGTGCTGGACGATGTTCACCTCGCCGCCGAGCACGCCGAGCTCATGCTCTCGCCCGAGGGCCAGGCGCGGCTGCGGCTGCTGGACAGCCGCAATGGCGGCAGCGTCGGCGGCCGGCCGCTGGCCGCCGGCCATGAGGCAGACCTGCCGCGCGGCGGCGTGTTCCAGCTGGCGGGCAGCACGTTGCGCCTGCGCACCAGCGCGGATCTGTTGGCGCCCGAGCAGACGCTGGTCGTGCAGCCGACGCGCCACTGGACCCTGGTGCCGCTGTTGCTGATCGTGATGCTGTTGCTGCAGTGGCTGGAGCGCTGGAGCGCCGTGGACCCCGGCGCCCGTTGGGTGGACTACGCCTCGCCGCTGCTGGCGCCCCTGGCCCTGACGCTGGGCTGGGCCGGGCTGTGGTCATTGGCCAGCCAGCTCTTCCAGCACCGCTTTCCGTTCGCGACCCATCTGCGCCGTGCGCTGCTGGTGCTGCTCACACTGCAGGTGCTCGAATGGCTGTTGCCGGCGCTGGCCTATGCCTTCTCGTGGCCGCGTCTGATGGCGCTGGAGGCCTTGTCGGTGCCGGTGGGCGCCGCGGTGCTGGTGGCCTGGCATGCGCGGCTGGTCTGGCCGGGTGCGCGGCGTACGTTGAACGGCGGTATCGCCGCCCTGCTGCTGCTGGGCCTGGGCCTGCAGGCCGCCGGACGCCAGGAGCAACAGCATCTGTTCGGTCCGCCCTACCTCGCCTCATTGCCGCCGCCGGTGCTGCGTCTTGCGCCGCCCCAGCCCACCGAGAGCCTGATCGAATCGCTCCGGCCGCTGAAGGTCGAGCTGGCCCGGCAGGCGCGCAAGGACAACGAGGGCGCCGTCGAAGAGGACGTCGGCGGCGAGTGAGGCTCAGGCCTGCGGCAGGAAGCCCTCGACCGACAGATAGCGCTCTCCGGTGTCGTAGTTGAAGCCCAGCACCCGGGCGCCCGCTGGCAGCTCGGGCAGCTTCTGCGCGATGGCGGCGAGCGTGGCGCCGCTGGAGATGCCGACCAGCAGGCCCTCCTCGCGGGCGCAGCGGCGCGCGTATTCACGCGCCGCCTCGGCCTCGACCTGGACCACGCCGTCCAGCAGTGCGGTATCCAGCACGGTCGGAATGAAGCCAGCGCCAATGCCCTGGATGGGATGGGGGCTGGGCTGGCCGCCGCTGATGACCGGCGAGGCGGTCGGCTCCACGCCATAGACCTTGAGCTGCGGCCAGGCGGCCTTGAGCACCTGGGCGCAGCCGGTGATGTGGCCGCCGGTGCCGACGCCGGTGATCAGGGCGTCGAGGCCTTCGGGGAAGTCGCGCAGGATCTCCTGGGCCGTGGTCTTCACGTGGACGGCAGGGTTGGCGCCGTTCTCGAACTGCTGCGGCATCCACGAGCCCGGGTGCTGCTCCAGCAGCTCGCGGGCGCGGGCGATGGCGCCCTTCATGCCCTTCTCGCGCGGCGTCAGGTCGAAGCTGGCACCATAGGCCAGCATCAGCCGGCGGCGCTCGATGCTCATGCTGTCGGGCATCACCAGGATCAGCTTGTAGCCCTTGACGGCCGCCACCATGGCCAGGCCCACGCCGGTATTGCCCGAGGTCGGCTCGATGATGGTGCCGCCCGCCTTGAGCAGGCCGCGGGCCTCGGCGTCCTCGATCATGGACAGCGCGATGCGATCCTTGATCGAGCCGCCGGGGTTGCTGCGCTCCGATTTGATCCACACCTCGGCCGCACCGAACAGGCGCTGCATGCGGATGTGGGGCGTGTGGCCGATGGTGTCGAGGACGGTGCGGGCCTTCATGCGCGTTCTCCAGGTGCGTTGCGACGGCACTTTAACCCGCGCCCTGTGAGCCACCTTGCGTGCTACGCTGGGCTCGAACGATCACGCCCTGCATCCCGAACCCATGTTGCCGGAGCGACTCGCGGCCTCTGCCGATCTGTTTGAAGCCAGCCCTCAGCTGTTCGCGGCCTTCGACGCCGACGACCGGCTGCAGTGGGCCAACTCGAGCTTCCGCGCCGCGCTGGGGCTGCAGGCCGATGAGTTCCCGACCTGGGCCGAGATGATGCGCCTGAGCCGCCAGCGCGGCTGCGGCCCGGTCATCGATGTGCCCGATTTCGAAGCCTGGCTGGCCAGCACGCTCGGGCGGCGCGGCAAGCGCAGCTACCGCGCGATCGAGTCGCGCTACCGGGACGGGTGCTGGGTCCTGATGACCGAAACCTGCCTGCCCAACGGAGGCATGCTGTGCGTCGGCACGGACGTGACCAACTTCTTTGTCGCCGGCCGCGAGCTGCGCGAGGCCCGCGACGATGCGATCAAGGCGGCGGTCACCGATGAACTCACCCAGCTTGCCAACCGGCGCTCGTTCGCGGCCCAGCTCGAGGACTGGCTGCGTGAGCCCGGCCACGGCTTCGGGCTGGTGCTGCTCGACATCGACCATTTCAAGCGCATCAACGACCAGTGGGGCCACAAGGTCGGCGATGCGGTGCTGGTGGCGTTTGCCGGCGTGCTGCGGAGCCTGATCCGGCGCGACGACGTGGCGGCACGCTGGGGCGGCGAGGAGTTTGCGCTGCTGCTGAGGGAGCATGAGCCGCAGCGCTTGCTGGCCCTGCTCGAGCGCCTGCTGGCCGCCGTGCGCGAGATGACGCCGGTCGGGCGGCTGCCGTCGCTGCGCTGCTCCACCTCGGCGGGTGTCGTGCTGGCCTTGCCCGGAGATTCGGCCGATGAACTGCTGCGCCGCGCCGATGAGGCCCTTTATGCGGCCAAGCATGCCGGCCGCGATCGGCTGCAGCTGGCGCCGCCGCTGGGCTGATGCCTGGATAATGCGGGCGTGAAGCAAGCCAGACCGCCGCTGGGGCAAGCTCGGAAACGAGGCCCTGGAGGAAGGTCCGGACTGCACAGAGCGGCGTAGCAGCTAACGGCTGCCCGGCGCAAGCCGAGGATCAGAGCAACAGAGACGAGTCGACCAAACGTGCGGGGTTCGCCCCGCGGGACCGTGAGCGCAGCCCACGGGGTCGGGTGCAACGGGCAATCTCTACGCGCAGCAACACCAAGTAGGCCAGCGTTGATGCGGCTCGCAGAGCTGGCGGGTAGGTGGCACCGAGCC
>RXJV01000058.1 GCA_003963075.1 Burkholderiales bacterium | reverse complement strand
GCAGGAAGATCTCCTTGTTGGAGTACAGGCTGTGGGTGACGAGGTGCAGGATCTGCTTGACTTCGGCCTGGAAGGCGTGGGTTTGCTTGGTCATGGTCGGGGTTGCCGTGAACGAAAACGCGGCCCATCTGGGGCCGCGCGAAGGGGTTTCAAGAGGGGTCAGTACGACACAGCCTGGCGCGCCACGTCAACCTGGATCAGCGCCTTGGACAAGGCCCCAGCCGCTGCACGCGCGTAGTCCAGCGCCCAGGCCGCGTCGGCAAAACCCGCGCGCCCGGCGCCGCCCGCCACCTGCACGAGCTTGTCGGCCAGCAGCACCTTGCCGGAGCCGCGCAAGGGTTCGCATTCCAGCCGCACGTACTGCTCGTCCAGCCAGCGCCGGGCGGCTTCGAAGCTCAACACCTCGGCGCCGTCGAGCGCGAGCTCGACCGGAGCGCCGGTCTCGAAGATGACGGTGATGCGCGCGTCCATGGCGCGCATTGTGTCAGCCCCGGCGCGCTTTCACCGCCGCGCTCAGCACGTCGAGCACGGCCAGCGAGTCGTCCCAGCCCAGGCAGGCGTCGGTGATGCTCTTGCCGTAGGCGAGCTGGGCCGGGTCGTCCTGGCCCGGGGTGAATTTCTGGGCCCCGTCGTTCAGGTGGCTTTCCACCATGACGCCGAAGATCTGCCGGCTGCCCTCGCGCAGCTGGCCGGCGATGTCGCGGGCCACATCCACCTGCCGCTGGTGCTGCTTGCTGGAGTTGGCGTGCGAGCAGTCCACCATCAGGCGCTGCGGCAGCTTGGCCTTGTCGAGGTCGGCACAGGCGGCGGCGACGCTCTGGGCGTCGTAGTTGGGCGCCTTGCCGCCGCGCAGGATGACGTGGCAGTCCTCGTTGCCGCGGGTCTCGACGATGGCAACCTGGCCGTTCTTGTGCACCGACAGGAAGTGGTGGCCGCGCGCCGCGGCCTGGATGGCGTCGGTCGCGATCTTGATGTTGCCGTCGGTGCCGTTCTTGAAGCCGATCGGCGCCGACAGGCCCGATGCCAGTTCGCGGTGCACCTGGCTCTCGGTGGTGCGCGCGCCGATGGCGCCCCAGGCGATCAGGTCGCCGATGTACTGCGGCGAGATCACGTCCAGAAACTCGCTGCCGGCCGGCACGCCCAGCCGGTTGATCTCCAGCAGCAGCTGGCGGGCGATGCGCAGGCCCTCGTCGATGCGGTAGCTCTCGTCCAGGTAGGGGTCGTTGATCAGGCCCTTCCAGCCCACCGTGGTGCGCGGCTTCTCGAAGTAGACGCGCATGACGATCTCCAGCGTATCGGCGTGCTTCTCGCGCTCGGCCCTGAGGCGGCGGGCGTACTCGATGGCGGCCGTCGGGTCGTGGATGGAGCAGGGGCCGATGACGACAAGCAGCCGGTCGTCTTCCGCCCTCATGATGCGGCGGATGCGCTGACGGGTCTGGCTGATCAGCGTCTCCATCGCGGTACCGCGGATCGGGAAAAAGCGGATCAGATGCTCCGGCGGCGGCAGCGGCGTGATGTCGAGGATGCGCTCGTCATCGGTGGCGCTGGTCTTGTCGTCCTGCGAGTACCAGCGCTGGGCTTCGGGTTCGACGGACTGGAGCTTGGTCGCATTCATCTTCGGGCACCTCTCGAACGAAAAAAAACCGCCGGGCTTGGGGCCCGGCGGTTGGGGAGTCTGGGGTCAGCGCGCGCGCTCAGAGCTCTCCACCGCCGGGGCGGGGAAAGAACCAAAAACCAAAGTAGACAGCGCGGGACATGACCCAGAATCTAGCACGGCGGCCATGACGAGCTTTCGGCAGCGGGCAAGCCCGGCTTGACCCGTTGCCCGGCTTGCCGGTCAATCGGCATCTGACGCGAGGAGACACCCATGCAACGACGCCACGCCCTCGGCGCCGCCGTCACCGGCCTGGCCGCGGCCGGCTGCGCCACGACGCCGGCCGCACCGGCCCGCCCGTTCACCGTCGCCCAACCGACCGTGCCCATCGCGGGCAGCAGCGCCGTGTTCCCGGTGCGGCGCATCTACTGCATCGGCCGCAACTACGCCGCCCACGCTCGCGAGATGGGGTCGGACCCGACGCGCGAGCCGCCCTTCTTCTTCCAGAAGCCGAGCGACGCGGTGCAGTTCGTGGCGCCCGGCGCAACGACGGACCACCCCTACCCGCCGCTGACCAGGAACTACCACTACGAGCTGGAGCTGGTGGCCGCGCTGCACCAGGGCGGGCGCAATGTGCCGGTGGAGAAGGCGCTGGACCTGGTCTACGGCTACGCCGTGGGCCTGGAAATGACCCGGCGCGACCTGCAGCGCGGCATGGGCGACCAGAAGAAGCCCTGGGAAATCGGCAAGAGTTTTGACCGCTCCGCACCCATCGGGCCCATCCACCCGGTGGCTCAGGTGGGCCACTTCACACACGGCGCGATCACGCTGAAGGTCAACGGTGCCGTGAAGCAGGACGCCAACCTGAACCAGATGATCTGGAGCGTGGCCGAGCAGATCAGCAAGCTGTCCGAGGCCTTCGAGCTGATGCCCGGCGATCTGATATTCAGCGGCACGCCGGAGAACGTGGGGCCGGTGGTGCCGGGGGATGTGATGGAAGGGACGATTGCGGGGTTGCCAGGGCTCAACGTACGGGTGGTGGCCTGAGTCAAGATGGGGACATGAGCAACGAACCGCCGGGCATCACCAACGAACCTCTGTACTTCTATACCCGCGCCATGCCCTATTGGGGTCTGTCGAACTTCGCACCCCCTGGCATCGAAGTCGATGGCATCTTTTGGCCGACGGTCGAGCACTACTTCCAGGCGCAGAAGTTCGACGCCACCGACATGCAGGAACGTATCCGACGCGCGCCAACTCCGAAGCAAGCCAGAGAGCTGGGCCAAACCCGGAGCCGCCCAATTCGTGTCGACTGGGACACCGTGCGCGAGGCGGTGATGCTGCGGGCACTGCGCCTCAAGTTCAGCGCGCCCGATGCACGGCGTCTGCTGCTGTCAACAGGCGCCCGCCACCTGGTGGAGAGCTCGCCCTACGACTACTTCTGGGGGGCGGGTCAAGACGGAACAGGTCTGAACCGACTGGGCCATCTTTTGATGCAGGTTCGCGCCGAGCTCAGGTCAGTCGCAACCTGATCGGCGCTGATGAGGGCGTCAACTCAAGCCGTCCCACCCACCGTCAACCCATCAATCCGCAGCGTCGGCTGCCCGACGCCCACCGGCACGCTCTGGCCTTCCTTGCCGCACACGCCCACGCCGGTGTCGAGCGCCATGTCGTTGCCGATCATGCTGACGCGGGTCAGCGCGTCCGGGCCGTTGCCGATGATGGTGGCGCCCTTGACCGGGTACTGGATCTTGCCGTTCTCCACCCAATAGGCCTCGCTGGCCGAGAACACAAACTTGCCGCTGGTGATGTCGACCTGGCCGCCGCCGAAGTTGGTCGCGTACAGGCCCTTCTTGATGGACGCGACGATCTCCTGCGGGTCGTCCTGGCCGCCCAGCATGTAGGTGTTGGTCATGCGCGGCATGGGCACGTGGGCGTAGCTCTCGCGGCGGCCGTTGCCGGTGGGGGCGGTCTTCATCAGCCGCGCGTTCATCGCGTCCTGGATATAGCCCTTCAGGATGCCGTCCTCGATCAGCACATTGCGCTGGGAGGCACAGCCCTCGTCGTCGACGTTGAGCGAGCCGCGGCGGTCGGGGATGGTGCCGTCGTCCAGCACCGTCACGCCCTTGGCCGCGACACGCTGGCCGATGCGGCCGGAGAAGGCGCTGGAGCCCTTGCGGTTGAAGTCACCCTCCAGGCCATGGCCCACGGCCTCGTGCAGCAGCACGCCGGGCCAGCCCGGGCCGAGCACCACCGTCATCTCGCCGGCCGGCGCGGGGCGGCTGTCGAGGTTGGTCAGCGCGGCGTGGACGGCGTGGTCCACATAGCTGGCGATCATCTCGTCGGTGAAGTAGGCCAGGCCGAAGCGGCCGCCGCCGCCGCCCGAGCCGATCTCGCGGCGGCCGTGGCTCTCGGCGATGACAGTGATGGACAGACGCACCAGCGGGCGCACATCGGCGGCCAGCGTGCCGTCGGCGCGGGCGATCAGCACCACCTCGTGCTCGGCGGCGAGGCCGGCCATGACCTGGGCGACCCGCGGGTCCTTGGCGCGGGCCAGCTTCTCGGCGCGCTCCAGCAGCGCCACCTTGGCGGCGCTGTCCAGGCTGGCGATGGGGTCGGCCACGCCGTAAAGCTCGCGGCTGCCGGCGACGACACCCTGGCTGGGCACCTTGACCTTCTTGCTCTGGCCCGCGGCGGCGATGGTGCGCACGGTGCGGGCGGCGTCCAGCAGCGATTCCAGCGAGATGTCGTCGGAGTAGGCGAAGGCCGTCTTCTCGCCGGCCACGGCGCGCACGCCCACGCCCTGGTCGATGCTGAAGCTGCCGCTCTTGACGATGCCCTCCTCGAGGCTCCAGCCCTCGGCGCGGGTGGTCTGGAAGTACAGGTCGGCATCGTCGACCCGGTGCTCGGTGATCAGGCGCAGCGCCTGCGCGAGCGAGGCCTCGGTCAGGCCGAAGGGCTCGAGCAGTTGCGAGCGGGCTTGCCCCAAGCGGGCCAGGGTGGGTTCGACAGCGATCATGGCCCGATTCTAGGAAGCTGCGCGCCCCGGGGCGGAAGACATGGACAAGCGGCACGGCAGCGCGTCCACCAGCCGACCGCAACCGGCGTGCAGGCCGGGATACGAACTCAATCGTTCTTGAGGGCCAGTGCCGCGTCGTAGAGCCGGTTGCGTGGCTCGCCGGTGATCTGCACGGCCAGCGCCACGGCCTGCTTCAGCGGCAGTTCGGCCACCAGCGGCGCCAAGACGCGCAGCACCTCGGCGGGCAGCTCATCGGCTGAGGCCGGCTGCGGCGCCTGCGCATGCAGCACGAGCACGAACTCGCCGCGCTGGCGCTGCGCATCCGCCGCCAGCCAGGCCGGCAGCGCGGCGGCCTCGGCCGTGTGGATGCTCTCGAACTGCTTGGTCAGCTCGCGGCAGACCGTCACCCGCCGCGCCGGCGCCAGCTCGGCCAGCAGGCCGATGAGCTCGACGATCCGGTGCGGCGCCTCGAACAGGACCTGGCTCTGGGCCTCAACGGCCAGCACCGCCTGCAGCGCCGCACGACGCTCACCGGCCTTGGTCGGCAGGAAGCCCGCGAAGGCGAAGCCGGCCGCCGCGGTGTCGCCCGCCACGCTGAGCGCCGTCACCGCGCTGCTGGGCCCCGGCAGCGGCAGCACCCGGTAGCCGGCCGCCACCACGGCCTGCACCAGCACGGCGCCCGGGTCGGAGATGGCGGGCGTGCCGGCATCGGACGCATAGGCCACCCGCTCGCCGGCGGCCAGCCGCGCCAGCACGCCGGCGCTGGCCTCGCGCTCGTTGTGCTGGTGCAGCGCGATCAGCGGCTTGTGCAGGCCGAGGTGGTGCAGCAGCGAGCCGCCCTGGCGCGTGTCCTCACAAGCGAGCGCATCGACCAGGCCCAGCAGATGAATGACGCGCAAGGACAGATCGGCCAGGTTGCCGATGGGCGTGGCCACCAGGTAGAGCGTGCCGGCCGGATACTGCTGGCCGCCGGCCGCGGCCGCCGCGGCCTGGCGCAGCAGGGACTGATCGGAAACAGCGATGTTCAACTGGGGCTCTCGTTCAAAACCGGCGACCAAGACGCGCGGCGATGCGGCGGAAGACGCGGCGCTGGCGCATCTCGAACGCGCCGGCCTGCGCCTGCTGGAGCGGAATTATCGAGTCGCCGCCGGCCCCAGCCGACCTGCCGGTGAGGTGGATCTCATCATGGCGGACCGTGACGGCACGCTCGTCTTCGTGGAGGTGCGCGCCCGGGCCGAGGCTTCGCACGGCGGCGCGGCGGCCAGCGTGACCTCCCGCAAGCAGCAGCGGCTGATCTACGCCGCCCATCATTACCTGCTGCGCCATGCCACGCCGCCGCCCTGCCGCTTCGACGTGGTGGCCATCGACGGCAGCGAGCTCACCTGGCTGCAAGCTGCGTTCGACGCGGCCTGACTATGATTCGCATGGAATGACCGAACAAAGAATCCAGCAGCAGTTCTTCGAAAGCGCCGACCTGCTCTACCAAGCTGCCGAGCAGCTCGCGCGCCCGCTGGCCATGGCCGCGCAGATGGTGGTCGACGCCATCACCGGCGGCAACCGCATCCTGTGCGCCGCCCATGGGCTGGCCGCGCTCGATGCCGATTACCTGGCCGCCCGCCTCGCCGGGCGCTTTGAGCAGGAGCGCCCCGGGTTGGCGGCCTGGAGCCTCTGCGCCCAGGCCCGCGACGCGGCCGGTCTGGACATCGCCCGTTTGCTGCAGGCCCACGGCCACCCGGGCGATGTGCTGCTGATGATCGAGCCGCTGCGCGAGCAGCGTGACGCCTGGCAGCCGGCCCTGGCCGTTGCCCACGCGCAGGAGATGAGCATCATCGCGCTGACGGCCCAACCCCAGGGCGCGGCCGACGAGTGGCGCGGCCTGCTGCAGGACACCGACATCCAGATCCGCGTCAGCCATGCCCGCGAGCCGCGCGTTGTCGAGGCCCAGCGTGTGCTGCTGCATGCACTGGTCGACGCCGTCGACCTGCAGCTGCTCGGCAGCGACGAATAACCCCTTGCCTGAAACCCAGATGAAGAAACTTGCCCTGACCCTGTCCGCCGCCGTCCTGGCGAGCATGCTGGCCACCGGCTGTGCGCCGCTGCTGATCGGCGGCGCCATGGTGGGCGGCGTGTCCGTGGCCACCGACCGCCGCACCTCAGGCACCCAGCTTGAGGACGAGACCATCGAGATCAAGGCCAGTGCCCGCGTGCGCGAGCAGCTCGGCGACAAGGTCCACGTCACGGTGAACAGCTACAACCGCGTGGCCTTGGTCACCGGCGAGGCCACCACCGAGGAAGCACGATCCGCCCTCGACCGCATCGTTGGTGGCGTCGAGAACGTCGGCCGTGTCATCAACGAGGTGGCCGTGATGCCGGCCAGCTCGCTGGGCAGCCGGTCCAGCGACGTGGTCATCGCGAGCAAGGTCAAGGCCAAGTTCATCGACGCCCGCGACCTGCTCAGCAATGCCTTCTACGTGGTCGTCGAGCGTGGCAACGTCTATCTGATGGGCCGCGTGACCGAGCGCGAGGCCAACCGCGCCACCGAAATTGCGCGCCAGATCAGCGGTGTCAACAAGGTCGTGCGGGCCTTCGACCTGATCAGCGAGGAAGAACTGGCCCGCATCACGCCGAAGCCGAAGAACGGCGAGACCACAACCCGCTGAAGGTTCAAAGCCTCTTGATGAGGCTGGACGTGTCCCAACGCTGGCCGCCCAGCGCCTGCACGTCGGCATAGAACTGATCGACCAGCGCCGTCAGCGGCAGACGCGAGCCGTTGCGGCGCGCCTCGTCGAGCACGAGGCCCAGGTCCTTGCGCATCCAATCGACCGCGAAGCCGAAGTCGAACTTGTCGTCGACCATGGTCTTGCCGCGGTTGTCCATCTGCCAGCTCTGGGCCGCGCCCTTGCCGATCACGTCCAGCACCTGATGCATGTCCAGCCCGGCGTTCTGGCCGAAGCGCACCGCTTCGGCGAGGCCTTGCACGACGCCGGCGATGCAGATCTGGTTGACCATCTTGGCCAGCTGCCCGGCCCCCGGGCCGCCGAGCAACGTCACGGCCTTGGCGAAATTCAGCGCCACCGGCTTCATCCGTTCAAAGGCCTCGGCCTCGCCGCCGCACATCACGGTCAGCGCGCCGTTGACCGCGCCGGCCTGGCCGCCGGACACCGGCGCATCGACGAAAGCCACGCCGCGCCGGGCCGACTCGGCATGCAGCTCGCGCGCGACCGCCGCCGACGCGGTGGTGTGGTCCACGAACACGGTGCCCGCGCCCATGCCCGCCAGCGCGCCGGCATCGCCCAGCACCACCGAGCGCAGGTCGTCGTCATTGCCGACGCAGCAGAACACGAACTCCGCCCCCTGCGCCGCCTCGGCGGGCGTCGCGGCGAAGGCGCCGCCGTAAGCCGCCACCCAGGCCTCGGCCTTGGCGGCGGTGCGGTTGTAGACGGTGACCTGGTGGCCGGCGCGTGCCAGGTGGCCGGCCATCGGGTGGCCCATGACGCCGAGGCCGAGGAAGGCGACGCGTCGGGCGGGTTGGGATTCGTAGCTGCGGAGGGTCATGATCAAACAATGGTCAAGTGTTCGGTGCCCGAGGACAGGTCGCCACTGCGGGCGCGCTCGCTGTTGAGCTTGATCTGCAGCCGCAGGTCGTTCACCGAGTCGGCGTTGCGCAGCGCATCTTCGTAGGTGATCTTGCCGACCTCGTAGAGATCGAACAGGGCTTGGTCGAAGGTCTGCATGCCCTGCTCACGCGAGCGCTTCATCAGTTCCTTGATCTCGCTGATCTCGCCCTTGAAGATGAGGTCGGAGATCAGCGGCGTGTTCAGCAGGATCTCAACGGCCGCCACCCGCCCCTTGCCCTCGCGGCGCGGCAGCAGGCGCTGGCTGATCAGGGCGCGCAGGTTCAGCGACAGGTCCATCAGCAGCTGCTGGCGGCGCTCTTCCGGGAAGAAGTTGATGATGCGGTCCAGCGCCTGGTTCGCACTGTTGGCGTGCAGCGTGGCCATGCACAGGTGGCCGGTCTCGGCGAACGCGATCGCGTGGTCCATGGTCTCGCGGTCGCGCAGCTCGCCCATCAGGATGACGTCGGGCGCCTGGCGCAGCGAGTTCTTCAGCGCGGCATCCCAGCTGTCGGTGTCCAGGCCCAGCTCGCGCTGCGTGACGATGCAGTTCTTGTGCGGGTGGACGAACTCGATCGGGTCCTCGATGGTCACGATGTGGCCGTGGGTCGTCTCGTTGCGCTCGTCGATCATCGCGGCCAGCGAGGTGCTCTTGCCCGAGCCGGTGGCACCCACGACGATGACCAGGCCGCGTTTTTGCTGCACCACCTCGCGCAGCACCGGCGGCAGATCCAGGGACTGGATGGTGGGCAGCGTCGACGGGATGGTCCGCAGCACCAGGCCGACCTGGCCCTGCTGCAGGAAGGCATTGACCCGGAAGCGGCCGATGCCGTGCGGCGAGATCGCGAAGTTGCACTCCTTGGTGCGCTCGAACTCGGCAGCCTGTTTGTCGTTCATGATGGCCCGCGCCAGTTGCAGCGTGTGCTGGCCGGTCAGCGGCTGCGGCGATACCTTGGTGAGCTTGCCGTCGACCTTGATGGCCGGCGGGAACTCGGCCGTCAGAAAGAGGTCCGAACCCTTGCGCGACAGCATCAGCCGCAGCAGGTCGTTGATGAATTTCGAGGCCTGGTCGCGTTCCATAACTATCCTTAGATCGGGGAGTTTTGCCGTCACTCACGTGGCAAGCCACATGAGTGACGTCAAACTTTCCTGGCTTTCAGCCAGGAAAGTTTTCAGGGAACTTGGCCTTGGAGCGGGCCTCGGCGGGCGAGATGATGTTGCGCCGCACGAGGTCGGTGAGGTTCTGGTCCAGGGTCTGCATGCCCTGGCTGTTGCCGGTCTGGATGGCCGAATACATCTGCGCCACTTTGTTTTCGCGGATCAGGTTGCGGATGGCCGAGGTGCCCAGCATGATCTCGTGCGCCGCGACGCGGCCGGTGCCGTCCTTGAGCTTGCACAGGCTCTGCGAGATGACGGCCACCAGCGACTCCGACACCATCGCCCGCACCATTTCCTTCTCGGCCGCCGGGAAGACGTCGACGATGCGGTCCACCGTCTTGGCCGCCGACGAGGTGTGCAGGGTGCCGAACACCAGGTGGCCCGTCTCGGCCGCGGTCAGCGCCAGGCGGATGGTTTCCAGGTCGCGCATTTCGCCCACCAGCACCGCGTCCGGGTCCTCACGCAGTGCCGAGCGCAGCGCGTTGCTGAAGCTGTGCGTGTGCGGGCCGACCTCGCGCTGGTTGATCAGGCTCTTCTTGGACTCATGCACGAACTCGATCGGGTCCTCGATGGTCAGGATGTGGCCGTACTCGTTCTCGTTGAGGTGGTTGATCATGGCCGCCAGCGTCGTGCTCTTGCCCGAGCCGGTCGGCCCGGTCACCAGCACCATGCCGCGCGGCTTGAGCGCCAGGTCGGCAAAGACCTTGGGTGCATTGAGCTGCTCCAGGCTCAGGATCTTGCTCGGAATCGTCCGGAACACCGCGCCGGCACCGCGGTTCTGGTTGAAGGCATTGACGCGAAAGCGCGCCAGGCCCTGGATCTCGAAGGAGAAGTCCACCTCCAGCGTCTCCTCGTACACCTTGCGCTGGGAGTCGTTCATGATGTCGTAGACCATGTCGTGGACCGCACGGTGGTCCAGGGCCTCGACATTGATGCGGCGCACATCGCCATGCACGCGGATCATCGGCGGCAGGCCCGCCGAGAGGTGCAGGTCCGATGCCTTGTTCTTGACCGAAAATGCCAACAGCTGAGTGATGTCCATGGATGTGGGTGCCCTAAAGTGCTCGGCTGATTATGGCGATCTCCGACTCTCTGCAAGCCACCAAAAACCGCATCGCTGCGGCATGCGTCGCAGCCGGTCGCTCGGCCGACGCGGTCGAGCTGCTCTGCGTCAGCAAGACCTTCCCGGCCGCCGCGGTGCGTGCGGCCTTCGACGCCGGCGCCCGCGCCTTCGGCGAGAACTATGTGCAGGAAGGGTTGGCCAAGGTCGACGCCCTCATCGATCTGCGCGGCCAGATCGAGTGGCATCTGATCGGCCCGCTGCAATCCAACAAGAGCCGGCCCGTGGCCGAGCAGTTCGACTGGGTGCATACGGTGGACCGGCTCAAACTGGCCCAGCGGCTGTCGGAGCAGCGCCCGCCCGAGCTGCCGACTCTGAACATCTGCCTGCAGGTCAACATCAGCGCCGAACCCAGCAAGAGTGGCCTGCTGCCGGGCGACGTGGCCGCCTTGGCCCGTGAGGTCGCGGTGCTGCCCCGGCTGCGGCTGCGCGGGCTGATGGCCATCCCGGAACCTGGCCCCGGCGCGGCGGCCCAGCACCAGGCCATGCGGCGGCTGTTCGACGCCTTGCGTGCCGAAGGCCACGCGCTGGACACCCTGTCGCTGGGCATGAGCGCCGACCTGGAGGCGGCCATCCAGGCCGGCTCGACGATGGTGCGCGTCGGCAGCGCCATCTTCGGTCGCCGCGGATGAAGCGAGCTTCCGGGTTTGGATTGGCCATGCTGTTGGCGCTGGCGGCCCAGGGCCAAACCGTGCCGGACAGCCTCGCCCAGCGCGCGCTGGCCTGCACCGGCTGCCACGGCAAGCAAGGCCGTGCGGCGCCGGACGGCTACTACCCGCGGCTGGCCGGCAAGCCGGCGGGCTACCTTTACAACCAGTTGCTCAATTTCCGCGACGGCCGGCGGGACTACGGCCTGATGAGCGAGCTGATCGCACCGCTGTCTGATGCGTATCTGAAGGAGCTGGCCGGGCATTTCGCGTCGCTGGACCTGCCCTACCCGCCGCCACAGCCCGCCAGCCTGACGGCGCCCGAACTCGCACGCGCCGCGCAGTTGGCGCGGCAGGGCGACCCCGCCCGAGGCGTGCCGGCCTGTACGGCCTGCCATGGCGAACGCCTGACCGGCAGCCAACCCGCCGTGCCCGGCCTGCTGGGCTTGTCACGCGACTACCTGAATGGCCAGCTCGGGGCCTGGCGCAGCGGCCAGCGGCGCGCTCAGCCGCCGGACTGCATGGCCCGCATCGCGCGGTCGCTGAGCGACGCGGACCTCAACGCGCTGACGCAGTTTCTGGCCAGCCAGCCGCTGCCCACCGACCCACATCCCGCGGCCGCACTGCCGGCACCCGCGCCGCTGGATTGCGGCGGTCTGCCCCGATGAGGCGCCTGCTCGTCGGCCTCGCGGCGCTGGCAGTGCTGGTGGCCGGGCTTTGCCTGGCGCTGCTGGGCTGGCAGCGCGGCCTGACGGACACGACGCCGCCCTCAGCACGCCCCCCCGACCCCGTCCGCGGCGCCTACCTGGCCGCCATCGGCAACTGCGCCGGCTGCCACACCGCGCGGGGCGGAGCACGCCTGGCCGGTGGCCGGCCCATCCCGACGCCCTTTGGCACGGCGTTTTCGTCCAACCTGACGCCGGACCCCAGTGGCCTGGGCGGCTGGAGCGCCGACGACTTCTGGCGCGCCCTGCATCTCGGTCTGGGGCGCGATGGCCGGCTGCTGCTGCCGGCCCACCCCATCGTCAACACCACGCTGATCGACCGCGAGGACGCCGATGCGCTGTACGCCTGGCTGCAGGCCCAGCCCGCCGCCGGCGCCGTCCGGCGCGCCCACGAGCTGCGCTGGCCCTACGGCAGCCAGCTCGCGATCGCCGCCTGGCGCGCGCTGTACTTCACCCCTGGTGTCTACCGGGCCGACCCGGCACACGATGACCCCTGGAACCGCGGCGCCTACCTGAGCCAGGGCCTGGCCCACTGCAGCGCCTGCCATGCCGGACGCAACGCTCTGGGCGGCGATGCCGGTGCAGCGGATTTCCGCGGCGGCCTGCTCGTGGGCCTGGGCTGGGTCGCCCCTTCGCTGCACGACCCGCTGGAGGCCGGCGTGCAACGTTGGCCCGACGAAAGGCTGCGGCGCTGGCTTCGCGATGGCCATGTCGACGGACAGGGCGCTCTGGGGCCCATGGCCGAGGTGGTGCTCGGCAGCACCGCGAACCTGAACGACGCCGACCTCGCGGCGATGAGCCGCTATCTGCGCAGCCTGGACGAACGTCCCGTGCCCCGCGCCGAACCGCCCGCGCCCGACCCGCGCCGCCGCGAACGCGGCGCCGGCCTCTACCGCGAGCACTGCGCGGCCTGCCATGGCATGCAGGGCGAGGGGCGCAGGGACACGAGTGGTGCCTGGGCCTACCCCGCGCTCGCCGGCAGCCGCACCGTCACGCAGGCCAGCGCGGCCAACCTGATCCGCATCATCGAACGCGGTGGCTTCGCGCCAGCCACGCCTGGCCACCCCCGCCCCTACGGCATGCCACCATTCGCCGGGGTGCTCGGCGCCGAGGACCTTGCCGCATTGGCCAGCCATCTGCGGCAGTCTTTCGGGCATGTCGCCGGCGAGGTCGATGCGGTCGAGGTGTTGCGTTTGCGTGCAGCGGCGGCGGTACATTGACACGCCAGAAACAAGGTCGCATCGGGCGACGTGAACCACTTCACGTGGGAGCCAAACAACGCGTAAGCTAATTGTCACAGCGCACGCGACACTCCGTGACGGCCCACCGGTAGGGCCAATACACCGGGCCTCGCGGCCTACCTTCATCGTTGGAATCAAGCTCGGCGAGGCGCCGAACCTTGAAGATCACCGGACAAGGACCTGAACGGCATGAACTTCCTGACTCAATTGCGCATTGGCCAGCGCCTCTTCGTGAGCTTTGGCCTGCTGATCCTGCTGCTGGTGGCCATCGGCATCTTTGGTGCTTCGAACGCCAAGCGGCTGGCCAACGACCTGGACCGCACCGCCAACTCCAGCCTGCTGAAGATTGCAGCGGCCAACGAGCTCGAAGGCCAGGTCAACATCATTTCCCGTGCCGTACGGGATCTGCTGCTGCTGGACACCGCCGGCGCGATCAAGAAGCAGAAGGCCGCGATCGCAGGCGCGCTGGAGCAGACCGAAAAGCAGCTCGTCAGCCTGGAGCAGGCCCCCGAGGATGACGAGGAAAAGACCATCGTCACCGAGGTCCGTGCACGCAAGACGAAGTTCGTTGCCGCGCTGGAGAAGTTCCAGAAGGTCCAGGCCGATGGCTCGCCCGATGAAGCGCGTGAAAGCCTGATCACCGACCTGCGCCCTGCCCAGGCAGCGCTCCAGGAGGGCCTGAAGAACCTGGTCGACCTGCAGTTCGGCAACGCCCATCACCTCGCTGCCTCGGGTGGCGACCTGGCCCGCTCGTCGGTCATGCTCACCGTGGTGCTGATGGCGGTGGCCACGCTGATCGGCATTGGTGGCGGCATCTACATCGCCCGCTCCATCGTCGGCCCGGCCCGCAAGGCGCAGCAAGCCGCCGAGGCCATCGCCAATGGCGACCTGACGCAAGACATCCAGGTCGAGGGTCGCGACGAGCTCAGCCAGATGCTGCAGGCGATGAAGGACATGCAGACCGCGCTGTCCGGCGTTGTTCGTGACGTGTCGACCGCCGCCAGCGAAGTGGCGCAGAACTCCGGGTCGATCGCCGACAGCAACGCCAACCTGGCCGACCGCACCACCCGCTCCGCCGCCAGCCTGCAGAACACCGCCGCTTCGGTGGAACAGATCGCCTCGACGCTCAAGGGCGCCAGCGATCTGACCCGCCGTGCCGCAGGCATCGCCGTGACGGCACGCCAGTCGGCCAGCAACGGCGGCGCCGTCGTCTCCAAGGTCGTCGAGACCATGGAGGAGATCAGCGCCAGCTCGAAGAAGATCGGCGACATCATCGGCGTGATCGACGGCATCGCCTTCCAGACCAACATCCTCGCGCTGAACGCTGCCGTGGAAGCGGCACGCGCCGGCGAGCACGGCCGTGGCTTCGCGGTCGTGGCCGCCGAGGTGCGCGCGCTGGCTCAACGCTCGGCCGGCGCCGCCAAGGAGATCAAGGTGCTGATCCAGGAGTCGACGGTCAAGGTCGAGAACGGCACGACCCTGGTCAACAACGCCGGCGTGACCATCCGCAGCGTCGTCGACGAGGTCAACAACATGGGCCAGCTGATCGAGGAAATCTCGCACTCGGCCCAGGAGCAGGCCACCGGCGTCGGTGTCGTCAACGGTGCGATGAACGAACTGGACAAGGCCACCCAGCAAAATACCAGCCTGGTGGGTGAACTCAGCCGCTCGGCCGACGCGCTGCGCGACAGCTCCACCCGCCTGATCGAAGCGGTCGGCTTCTTCCGCGCCGCGTGACCACGAATCGCCACTTGCAAAGGCCCGCCATGTCTCTCCTGCGCTCCGCCACCATCGTTGCCGCCTCGCTGATGCTGGCGCTGGCCGCTCATGCGACGCCCAAGGTCGTCAAGAAGGTGCCGCCCGATTTCCCGCGCGAAGCCTCACAGAAAGGCATCTCCACCGGCGTCGTCAAGGCCAAGCTGTCCATCGACGCGAATGGCAGCGTGACCGATGTCGAAATCCTGGAGGCCGAGCCCAAGCGCGTCTTCGACCGCGCCGTGAAGGCCGCGCTGATGGAGTGGAAGTTCGAGCCCGGCGAAAAGACCACCCACGAAGTCAAACTCGTCTTCAAGAACGAGGACTGAGATGGGACCGAGAACAGCGCCTGCGCGCTGTTCGACGCCCATCGAAGGACCGCCCGCATGCAAGCGGGCGGGCATGAGGGAACCGAGAACAGCGCCTGCGCGC
>RXJV01000062.1 GCA_003963075.1 Burkholderiales bacterium | reverse complement strand
CACATCTACAGGCGGCCTTGTTGCACTCGGGTTTCGGTGCGGGCCCAGATACCAACCGCTCAGCAGGGCTCCATTCGTTCGCCGCCGTCGCCACCACGGGCGCGGCACCCGGTTAGTCGAGCTTGCCTGCTGCCGGTCTGACCTGTGAACTGCATCTCCGAACGCACGTCTACGAGGAAGAACTTGTTTCGTTGCGGGTGGAGTTCAGGCTGGCGAGACAGCCTGCATCGCCGGCACATCGCCCGGCTTGACCGACACGTAGTTCGGATCGAACTTGCGCCCCTTGGCCAGCAGCGCCCACACGATGCGCGCGTTCTTATTGGCCAGCGCCACCACGGCCTTTTGCCAGCCCACGCGGGCCAGCAGTTGCACCAGCCACTGCGAGACCTTGTCGCTGCGTTTGTGGCCCTCAATTCCCCGGCCGGTCCGCCTGCACCTTGCCGCTGATCTTGTAGGTCCGCACCTCGTCGGTGATCGGCAGCATCTGGGCGTTCCAGGCCAGCCAGTCGGCGCGCAGCTGCTTGAGGCGCTCGGGCTCGCGCTCCGCCAGGTTGGCGCGTTCGCGGGCGTCCTGGGCTAGGTTGAACAGGAACTCGTTGCCGGCGGTCTGGAGGTATTTCCAGTCGCCGTGGCGCACCGCGCGCTGGGCATTGGCCTTGTAGCGCCAGAACAGCTGGCGCTCCACCGGCGCGGCCTGGCCCAGCACCTGGGGCAGCAGGTTGCGGCCGTCGCTCGGGTAGTCGGGGTGGGGCGCGGTGCCGGCAGCGGCCAGCAGCGTCGGCAGCCAGTCCATGCTGATCAGCACCTGATCGCTGACCTGGCCGGGCTTCACGCGCGCGGGCCAGCGCAGCAGCGTCGGCACGCGGATGCCGCCTTCCAGCAGCTCGCTCTTCTGGCCGCTGAAGGGCCAGACGTTGGAGAAGCGCTCGCCGCCGTTGTCGCTGGTGAACACGACGATGGTGTTCTGCGCCAGGCCCTGGGCCTCCAGCGTGGCCAGAACGCGGCCCACGGCAGCATCCAGCGCGGCGACGATCTCGCCGTACTTCTTCAGGTTGCCGCCGTCGGTGTGGTTGAGGTTCTTGAGCTGGCGCGACACGGCTTCGTCCCCGGGGCCCTCCCAGGGCCAGTGCGGCGCGGTGAAGTGCAGGCTCAGCAGGAAGGGTTGGGCCGCACTCTGGCGGCGCAGGAAGGCCTGGCCGTAGTCGGCGATCAGGTCGGTGTAGTAGCCCGCCTTGTCGACCCGCACCTCGCCCTCGAACAGGTCCGAGGGCAGGTCGGCGCCAACGCCGGCCTTGTGGGTGAAATAGTCCACCGCGCCGCCGGGGTTGCCAAAGAACTCGTCATAGCCGCTCTTCAGCGGACCGAACTTGGGCAGGGCGCCGAGGTGCCATTTGCCGAACAGCGCGGTGCGGTAGCCGCGGGCCTTCAGCAGCGAGGGCAGGGTGGGATGCTCGGGTGGCAGGCCGAGCTGGTCGCCGGCGCTGGCAATCGGCTCCTCCAGCCCGCCGCGCAGCCGGTACTGGTAGCGGCCGGTGATCAGGCCAAAGCGCGTGGCCGAGCACACGGCCGAGTTGGCATAGCCCTGCGTGAAGCGGATGCCCTGGGCGGCGAGGCGGTCCAGGTTCGGCGTGGCGTAGTCGCGCTGGCCGTAGACGCCGAGGTCGGCCCAGCCCAGGTCGTCGGCCAGGATGAAGAGGATGTTGGGCGCCGTGTCGGCGGCGCGCGCCGTGGACGGGAGCAGGGCAAGGGCGCCCAGGCCCTGCAGCAGGCTGCGTCGGGACGGGGGCGACATCACGAGAAGATCACCGGCAACGACACCTGCACTTCATCGGCACCACCGGCCGTGCAGCGCATGCGCTTCACGGCAGCCTGCACGTATTTGTAGTACTCCTTTGGGCCGGACAGCGGCGTCACCTCCACCACCTGGCTGCCGCGGATCTTGATCAGGGTCTGCACCGTGCCCTTGAGGCCGACGCGGTCGATGGCCTCCTCCAGCGCCGATGCGAGCACGGCCTCGTAGCCGGGGCAGGCCAGGCTGATCTCGCGCTTGACGATGGCCGGCGGGGGCGGGGGCGGGGCCGGCACTGGGGCCGGTGCGGCGGCCACGACCACGGGCTCCTTGGGCGGCGTGGCCTGCACCACCTGGATGGGCGCGGGCGGCGGCGGCACCACCGGCACCACCTCGGGCGGTGGCACATAGGCCGGCGGCGGCACCACCTTCTGCACCGGCTCGATCTTGACGACCTTGGCCGGTGGTGGCGGCGGCGGTGGCGGCGGTGCCACCTCGGGCAGCAGGGCCAGCTCGATGGGCTTCTTGAGGGCCTCGACCGCCTTGCTGGCCAGGCCGGAGGTCAGGGCCCAGCCGAGCACGACATGCAGGCCCACGACGACCGCGATGCCGGTGCCGCGGTGGGTGTGGGCCGGCGGCTGCAGCTGCGAGCGCAGCGGCGCGGCGGCGGCAATCGCCAGCTGGGGCGCGGGCGCCGGCGAGCGCCGTGGCGCGGGGCGGGGATCGTCGAGGGGCAGGGCGCCCGGGGTCAGGACTGCACTCATGGGAGCTCCAGGGTCAAGGCTGGTCGTCGAGGAACTGCTCGCTGCCGGTCACGCCGAGCTTGGAGAGGCCGGCCTGATGCACGGCCGTCATCACGGCGGCGAAGCTGTCGTAGCTGGCGCCGGGCTGGGGCCGCACATGGATCTCGGGCTGCACCTCCTGGCGGCCGGCGGCGCTCAGGCGCTCGCGCAGCGCGGCCTCGCCGGCCAGGGCTTCGCCGTTCCACAGCACGCTGCCGCCGGGCGGGATGTCCAGCCTCACCACCTCGGGTGGCGTCGGCGGCGGGGCGCTGGGCGGGGCGATCGGCAGATTGAGTTTGAGGCTGTGCAGCTGCACCGGGATGGTGATGATCAGCATCACCAGCAGCACCAGCATCACGTCGATCAGCGGCGTGGTGTTGATGTCGGGCACGGGCAGGGCCGATGCGAGCTGGCGCCGCGCACGGGCGGCTTTTTTCAGCGGGCCGATGCTCACAGCGACCTCGCCGGCGGTTCGGTGATGAAGCCCACCTTGGCGATGCCGGCGCGCTGGGCCGCCAGCAGCACGCGGCCGACCGGCGCGTAGGCGCTGCCGGCGTCGCCGCGCACATGCACTTCGGGCTGGGGCTGCTGCAGGGCGATCCCCTTCAGGCGCTCGAACAGCGCGGCCTGGTTGGCGACGGGCGCGTCAAACCAGTAGAGCCGGCCGTCGCGGGCGACGGTGATGACCACGTCCTTGGGCTCGCTCTCGCGCACCTCGTTGCGCTGCTTGGGCAGCTCCACCGGCACCGAGAAGTTCACCACCGGGATGGTGATCAGGAAGATGATCAGCAGCACCAGCATCACGTCGACCAGGGGCGTCGTGTTGATGGACGAGACGGCCTCGTCGGCGCCTTGGGCAAGCTGGATGGCCATGGCGCTGTGCTCAGGCCAGGGCCGGGCTCAGGCCGGCCGGCTGTGCGGGGGCTTCGGAGGCCGTGGCCGCAGCGGCAGCAACGGCGTCTGGGCCCGAGCCGCTGCCCAGCAGCACCGAGTGCAGCTCGCCGGAGAAGTCGCGCACCTCGTCCAGCACCAGCGCATTGCGGCGCAGCAGCGCGTTGTAGCCCAGCACCGCCGGCACGGCGACGAACAGGCCGATGGCGGTCATGATCAGCGCCTCGCCAACCGGGCCGGCCACCTTGTCGATGGAGGCCTGGCCGGCCACGCCGATGGCGGTGAGGGCGTGGTAGATGCCCCAGACCGTGCCGAGCAGGCCGACGAAGGGCGAGGTGGAGCCCACGGTGGCCAGCAGGCTCAGGCCGGTGGACAGCTGGCGCTGCACCCGCTCGGTGGCGCGGTGCAGGGAGAGGTCCACCCAGTCGGCGAAGTCGACCTTGGCGCGCAGGCCGACATGGCGTTCGGTGGCCTCCAGGCTGGCCTCGGCGATGTAGCGGTAGGGGCTCTTGGGCGACAGCTTCTCGGCGCCGGCCTTGACGGTGCCGGCGCTCCAGAAGTCCTTCTGGGCGGCGCGGGCCTGGGCGGCCAGGCGGGCCTGCTGCAGCAGCTTGGTGATGATGACGTACCAGCTGCCGGCGCTCATCGCGACCAGCGTGAACAGCACGCCCTTGGTGACGGTGTCGCTGTGGGCCCAGACGGAGGCGATGCCGTAGGGGTTGTCGCCCGCGCCCTGGGCCTGGGCGGCGGAGGCGGCAAGCAGCAGCGCGAACGGGGCCACGGCGGCGAGGCGGCGGCGGAGCAGGGGGGAGATGTTCATGGCGATGGGCAGTGGAGTGGAGGCGGCGCGCGGGGCGGCGGGGATGAGGGGGTGGACGCTGTGGTGGAAGGCTTCATGCCACCGCGCGCAGCGCGGCGTGAGCACCGGCGCTGCCGGGCAGTGCGGTGGAGGCGGGCAGGCGTTCGGCGCGTGGCGGCGCCAGCAGCCCCAGCCGTTTGAGCTGGGTGCGCAGCACATTGCGCGTGATGCCCAGCAGTGCGGCGGTGTGCACCTGGTTGTGATGGCAGTGCGAGAACGCGCTGCGGATCAGCACCTCCTCGACCCGCGCCTGCAGCGCCTGCGGAGCCTCGTCGAACAGGCGTTCGAACACGCGCCGCAGGGCTTCGTCGGCGCTGCTTTCGGCCGCGGCCTCGGACGCGGTGGTGGCCACCGCGATGGGCGTGGCCAGGCCGGGGCGCGCCACCGCGTGCAGCTGCAGGTCCTCGCGGGCGATGCGGCCGTCGCGGCAGACGATCAGCGCGTAGTGGATGACGTTTTCCAGCTCGCGGATGTTGCCGGGCCAGGGGTAGGCCAGCAGCGCGTCGCGGGCCTCGTGCGACAGCCGCACGTCGCTGAGGTTGAGGCGGCGGCTGTAGACACCGATGAAATGCTCGGCCAGCGCGATGATGTCGCCCGGCCGTTGCGCCAGATTGCTGAGCTGCAGCGTCGCGACGCTGAGCCGGTAGTAGAGGTCGGCACGGAAATGCCCGGCGGCCACGGCCTGCTCCAACCGCACATTGGTGGCGGCCACCAGGCGCACGCGCACATCGATGGGCTTGCGCGAGCCGATGCGCACCACCTGGCGTTCCTGCAGCACGCGCAGCAGCTTGACCTGCACGGCGGGCGGTAGGTCGCCGACCTCGTCGAGGAAGAGGGTGCCGTCGGTGGCGGCCTCGAACCAGCCGGCGCGCGCGCTGGTGGCGCCGGTGTAGGCCCCGGCCTCGTGGCCGAACAGCTCGGCCTCGACCAGTTGCTCGGTGAAGGCGCCGCAGTTCACGGCCAGGAAGGGGCCGCGCCGGCCGCTGCAGTGGTGGATGTGGCGGGCGATCAGCTCCTTGCCGGTGCCGGTCTCGCCGACGATGAGGACGGTGGCGTCGCTCGCGGCGACCCGCTCGGCCTGGGCCAGCAAGGCGCGGGAGGCCGGATCGTCGAACACCAGCGCCTTGGCCCGGATGGACAAGACCTGATGCTGCGAATCAGGGAAGGTGAGCAAGCGCGTCATGCGGCCGGACTCTAGGCAGCGTGCCGGCGCGCGTGAACGCCTGATTGCGCAGATGAATATGCGCCGCAACCGCTGAACGGAAATCAACAGCGGATCAACAGCGCAGCGCGGGCGCCTGCGCCGCCGCGGTCGCTGGCCTGGCAGCCGGCCGCCGCAGCCCGGGGGTTGGCACCGGGCCCCACCCCGGCAACGCAGAAAAAAACCCCTCGGCGGGAAGCCCGGCCGAGGGGTGAAGCCACCCGCAATGGGTAGAGGAGACAGGTGGTTAGGGTAGTGCGCATGCTGCGATGCAACATGCGCCCGATTCGCACAAGCTCATGCGGATCCGGCGCGAGGGCGACGCCGGATCTCGCGTCAGACCGCGGCCAGCGCGGCGGCCAGGTCGCGGCGCAGATCGGTCACGTCCTCGATGCCGACCGACAGCCGCACCAGCGCATCGGTGATGCCCAGACGGGCACGCACCTCGGCCGGGATCGAGGCATGCGTCATCAGCGCGGGCAGGGAGATCAGGCTCTCGACCCCGCCGAGGCTTTCGGCCAGCGTGAACAGCTCGACCCGCTCCAGGAAGCGGCGCGCACCGGCGAGGTCGGTCTTCAGCGCGACGCTGATCATGCCGCCGCCGCCGCGCATCTGCCGTGTGGCCAGCTCGTGCTGCGGATGGCTGGGCAGACCGGGGTAGAGCACGCGTTCGACCTGCGGCTGCTCGCTGAGCCAGGCCGCCAGTTCGGCGGCGCTGGCGTTGTGCCGCTCCAGGCGCAGCGACAGGGTCTTGAGGCCACGCAGCGCCAGGAAGCTGTCGAACGGGCCGGCCACCGAGCCGATGGCGTTGTGCAGAAAGCCGAGCTGCTCGCGCAACGCCGCCTGCCGCGGCTCGCCGCCGACGATGGCCACGCCCCCGATCACATCGCTGTGGCCGTTCAGGAACTTGGTGGCCGAGTGGACGACCAGGTCGAAGCCGAGCGCCAGCGGCCGCTGGGCCCAGGGGCTGGCGAAGGTGTTGTCAGCCACGGCCAGCGCGCCATGCTCGCGGGCGATGCGGGCAACCGCGGCCAGTTCGGTGAGGCGCAGCAGCGGGTTGCTGGGCGTCTCGATCCAGATCAGCCGCGTGTCGGGCTGCAGCGCCGCGCGCACGGCGGCGGCATCGCGGCTGTCGACATAGGTCACGCGCAGGCCGGCGCTGTGCTTGCGCACCCGCTCGAACAGGCGGTAGCTGCCGCCGTAGAGGTCATCGCCGGCAACGATGTGCGAGTTGGCCGGCAGGGTGTCCAGGATGGTGGCCATGGCGGCCAGGCCCGACGCGAAGGCATAGGCCTGGGCGCCGTCTTCCAGGTTGGCGACGGCCCGTTCCCAGGCCTGGCGGGTGGGGTTGTGGGTGCGGCCGTACTCGTAGCCGGTGTGGTCGCCGGGGCTCTTCTGGCGGTAGGTGGAGCTGACCGAGATCGACGGCATCACCGCGCCGGTCACGGGGTCGGGCTGTTGGCCGGCGTGGATGACCCGCGTGTCGAAGGCCAGGGTTTCGGTGCTCATGCGGTGACTTCCTTGCGCAGGTGGTTGATCAGGTCGACGCGGGTGACCAGGCCGTGGAAGCCGCTGTCGTCGGCGATGACGGCCACCAGGCCGCGGCGCAGCTGTTCGGCCAGTTCGGCCAGCGGTGCCTGCGGGGCCAGCGTGATGACGTCGGCGCTCATGGCGGCCGACACGGGCGTCGAGAACGCGGTCGCGTCGGCATGCAGACGCGCCAGCAGGTCGGACTCGTCCAGCAGGCCGACGAGGCGGCCCTCGGCCAGCACCGGCAGCTGCGACACATCGGCCTGGCGCATGCGCGAGAACGCGGTCTTCAGCGTGTCCGCTGGCGCCACGCTGACCACGCCGCCGCTGGCGGCGGGCCGCGCGATCAGGTCGCGCAGGTCGCCGATGCGCGGTCGGGTCAGCAGGCCCTGCTCGAACATCCAGTGGTCGTTGTAGACCTTGGACAGGTAGCGCGTGCCGGTGTCGCAGACAAAGGTGACGACGCGCTTCGGCGTGGTCTGGGCGCGGCAATAGCGCAGCGCGGCCGCCAGCAGCGTGCCGGTGGACGAGCCCGCGAGGATGCCCTCGGCCCGGTAGAGCTCGCGCGCGGTAGCGAAGCTCTCCGCGTCGGGGATGCTGTAGGCGGTGCGCACGCCGCCCAGCTCGGCAATCGGCGGGATGAAGTCCTCGCCGATGCCCTCGACCGCCCACGAGCCGGCGTCGCCGAAGCGGCCCGTGTCGATGTAGTCCTTCAGGATGGAGCCCACCGGGTCGGCCAGCACCATCTCGATGCCGGGGCGCACGCGCTGGAAGTAGCGCGACAGGCCGGTGATGGTGCCGCCCGAGCCGACGCCGCAGACGATGGCGTCCACGTGGTGGCCGGTTTGTTGCCAGATCTCGGGCGCGGTGGTGGTTTCGTGCGCGAGTGGGTTGGCCGGGTTGTTGAACTGGTCCGCATACCAGGCCCCCGGGATCTCGCGCACCAGGCGGGCAGCGACATCCTGGTAGTAGTCCGGGTGGCCCTTGCCGACGTCGGACCGGGTCAGGTGGACCTGGGCGCCGAGGGCCTTGAGCTGCAGCACCTTCTCGGCCGACATCTTGTCGGGCACGACGAGGGCCACCTGATAGCCCTTGGCGCGCGCCACCAGCGCCAGGCCCAGGCCGGTGTTGCCGGCCGTCGCCTCGACCACCGTGCCGCCGGGCTGCAGCAGCCCCTCGCGCTCGGCGGTCTCGATCATCGCCAGGCCGATGCGGTCCTTGATCGAGCCGCCCGGGTTCTGGGATTCGAGCTTGAGGAAGAGCTGGCAGGGGCCGGTGTCCAGCCGCTGCACCGGCAGCAGGGGCGTGTTGCCGATGAGGTCGAGCACGGCGGGCCGGGCCTCCAGCGGGGGGCGAGCAGTCATGAAAGCAAATGGCCCGCTGCGAGCGGGCCGGAGTGTTCAGGTCTCGCAGGCTAAGAAGCCAGGCTTCGTGCGCCAACGACGGTTTCCGCATGAGCTTCTGCGGATTTCGCGCAAGGCCGGCGAGCAAGCTCATGCGTAATGCGTCGTTGGCAAGGGCTTATGCGTTTCCTAGAGTGACAGGCTTCGGCACATCGCCGTGTCTTCTTCTCTCACAAGGATCCGTCTCCATGCAGCGCAACCGCCGCCGTCTGACCCACTCCCTGGCCGCCCTGGGCCTGGCCCTGCTGGCCCTGCAGCCCGCCCACGCCGACCAGCTCGACGACATCAAGAAGAAGGGCGAGCTCGTCGTCGGCGTGCTCGGCACCGACGAGCCCAACAGCTTCATCGACGCCAAGACGCGCGAGATCATCGGCTACGAGGTCGACCTGGCCCAGGCCATCGCCGCCCGGCTGGGCGTCAAGCTGCAGATCAAGCAGCTCGCCGTCGCCGCGCGCATCCCCGAGCTGCAGCAGGGCCATGTCGATCTGCTGGCCGCATCCCTGACGCACAACAAGGAGCGCGAGGCCGTCATCGACTTCTCGCTGACCACCTTCGTGACCGGCCAGAAGGTGCTGGTCAAGGCCGACAGCGGCATCAGCAATCTTGCCGCGCTGGCGGGCAAGAAGGTCGTCACGATCAAGGGCGGCACCCAGGAGCCCAACATCCGCAAGGCCGTGCCGAATGTGGACGTGGTGACCTTCGAGACCGGCCCCCAGGCCTTCCAGGCGCTGCAGCAGGGCAAGGGCGTGGCCTTTGTGAATGACGAGGTCTCGCTGCTCAACCAGCATGCCAAGCTCGGCGCGGCCAAGGACAAGTACCGCATCCTGGACCAGAACATCAGCATCGAGCCGCTGGCCATCGGCATCCGCAAGGGCGAGAAGCGCCTGAAGGCCGAGGTGGACGGCGCGCTGGCCGGCCTGGAAAAGAGCGGCGAGGCCGACAAGCTGTTCCTGAAGTGGTACGGTCCTCAGACCCGTCTGCAGTTCCCCAAGCGCACCTTCAAGATCGACAGCGACAAGGTCGACAGCTGAGGCCGGGCCGAGGGCAGGCCCTGAGGCCTGCTCATCACCGACCGAGGGCCCGTGGGGCTGCAGGACCCCGGGCCTGATGCTTTGACCTGCTCCGATCACAGCCGCCGACCTCACGAGGGACGGCGGCTGTCCTGCTTGTGGAATGTTTTCGATGCCTGACTTGTCTTTCGCACCGCTGCTGCACGGCGACTACCTCGCCTGGCTGCTGGCCGGCCTGCGGCTGTCGCTGCTGCTGACCGGGCTCACGCTGTTGACGGCGCTGCCGTTGGCGCTGGGCATTGCGCTGCTGCGCCTGTCGCCGTTGCGGGCCCTGCGTACCCTCGGCCAAGCCTATGTCGACGCGGTGCGCTGCGTGCCGCTGCTGGTGCACATGCTGTTCTGGTATTTCGGCGTGCCGGAGCTGCTGCCGGATTCGGTCAAGGAGACGGTCTACGCCGGCCAGATCGAGGTGGTCAGCGCCTGGGCGGCGCTGACGCTGTACACGGCGGCCTATATGTCGGAGGACATCCGCTCCGGCGTGCGCGCGGTGCCGGCCGGCCAGTTGACGGCCGCGATGGCGCTGGGCTTCACGCCCCTGGCCGCCATGCGCCTGGTGGTGCTGCCGCAGGCGCTGCGCATCACGCTGCCGCCGCTGCTGTCGCAGACACTCAACCTCTGGAAGAACACCAGCATCGCCACCGTCATCGGTACTGCCGAGCTGATGTACCAGGCGCAGCGCGTCGAGTCGGCCACCTTCCGGGGTTTCGAGACCTTTGCGCTGGTGACCGTGGCCTATCTGGGCGTGTCGCTGTTGCTGACCGGGCTGGCGCAGTGGGCGCAGGCGCGGCTGTCGCCGGCGGGGGCGCGGCGATGAGCGAGCTCGTCGAGACGTACTGGGTCTACTTCCTCGTCGGCCAGTACCCGCACGGCCCGCTGGGCGGCCTGGCGCTGACGGTGCTGCTGGCCACGCTCGGCCTCGTGCTGGCCTTGCCCCTGGGCATTGCACTCGGTGTGGCCCGGTTCAGCCCGCGAGCCTGGCTGCGTCGGCCGGTCACGGCCTGGGTCTGGGTGATCCGCGGCACACCGCTGTTGATGGTGGTGTTCTGGGCCTACTTCTTCCTGCCGGTGGTCACCGGCCACAAGACCGGACAGTTCAACACCATGCTGATCGCGTTGGTGGTGTTCGACGCGGCCTATCTGGCCGAGATCGTGCACGCCGGGCTGCAGGCGCTGCCGCGCGGGCAGCTGAACGCGGCGCTGTCGCTGGGCATGAGCCGGCCGCAGGCGCTGCGGCTGGTGTTGCTGCCGCAGGCCACACGCCACATGCTGCCGTCGCTGGTGAACCAGTTCGTGGCCACCATCAAGGAGACCTCGCTGGGCACCATCATCGGCCTGTCCGAGCTGAGCTATATCGCCAACCAGATCAATGCCCAGGTGCTGGTCAAGCCGGTCGAGGTCTACCTGACCCTCGCCGGCAGCTACTTCCTGATGTGCTACGGCCTCACGCTGCTGGGCCGCACGGCGGAGCGCCGCCTGGCCCGCGCCGCCTGATTCAGAGCGCCGCCAGCGCCTGGTCGAGGTCGGCCTTGAGGTCGTCGATGTGCTCGATGCCGATGGACAGGCGCACGGTGTCCTCGCCCACGCCGGCCTTGTCCAGCTCGGCCGGCGACAGCTGGCGGTGGGTGGTGGAGGCCGGGTGGGTGGCGAGGGACCGTACGTCGCCGATGTTCACGAGGCGCGTGAACAGCTGCAGCGCATCCAGGAAGCGCGCGCCCTGCTCGCGGCCGCCCTTCACGCCGAAGGTGACGATGCCTGAGGCCTTGCCGGAGAGGTATTTGCGCACCAGGCCATGGTCCGGGTGGTCCTCCAGGCCGGCGTAGTTGACCCAGCTGACCTGCGGGTGGTGCTTGAGGTGCTGGGCCACCGCGGTGGCGTTGTCGCTGATGCGGTCCAGCCGCAGCGCGAGCGTCTCGATGCCCTGCAGGATCTGGAAGGCATTGAAGGGCGACAGCGCCGCGCCGGTGTTGCGCAGCGGCACGACGCGTGCGCGGCCGATGTAGGCCGCCGGGCCGAGCGCCTCGGTGTAGACCACGCCGTGGTAGCTGGGGTCGGGCTCGTTCAGGCGCTTGAAGCGGTCCTTGTGCTGGGCCCAGGGGAATTTGCCGGAGTCGACGATGGCGCCGCCGATGCTGGTGCCGTGGCCGCCGAGGTATTTGGTCAGCGAGTGCACGACGATGTCGGCGCCATGCTCGATCGGCCGGCTCAAGTAAGGCGAGGGCACGGTGTTGTCGACGATCAGCGGCACGCCGTGGGCGTGGGCGATGGCGGCGATCTTGGCGATGTCGGTCACATTGCCCTGAGGGTTGCCGAGCGACTCGACGAAGACGGCCTTGGTCTTGTCGTTGATCAACGCGGCGAAGCTGTCGGGCTGGCGGTAGTCGGCGAACTGGGTGCTGATGCCGTACTGCGGCAGCGTGTGCGCGAACAGGTTGTAGGTGCCGCCGTAGAGCGCGCTGGACGCGACGATGTTGTCGCCCGCCTCGGCGAGGGTCAGGATGGCATAGGTGACCGCCGCCTGGCCCGAGGCCACGGCCAGCGCGCCGATGCCGCCTTCCAGCGCCGCGAGGCGCTTCTCCAGCACATCGTTGGTCGGGTTCATGATGCGGCTGTAGATGTTGCCGGCCACCTTCAGGTCGAACAGGTCGGCGCCATGCTGGGCGCTGTCGAAGGCATAGGCCACGGTCTGGTAGATCGGCACGGCGACCGACTTGGTGGTCGGGTCCGGCGTGTAGCCGCCGTGCACCGACAGGGTCTCGAAGCGCCAGTGGTCGCGGGCATTGGGCTGGGTCATGGGGGGTCTCCGGGGAAGGTGAGACCCCAGGCTAGGCGGCGCCTGCGGCGACGTGAACTGCGCTTTTCGCAGATGCTTGCGCGCTGGCTGTGTCAGCGCGGCACCGTGCCTTCGATGGTGGAGCGGTGCAGGCGCCGGCGCAGATCGTCCGGGCAGCCGGCGGCCAGGTGCATCACGGAGCGGTTGTCCCAGAACACCATGTCGCCGTCGCGCCAGGCGTGGCGGTACCGGAGTTCGGGCCGGGTGCTGCGCTCGAACAGCTCGTCCAGCAGCGCACGGCTCTCGTCGTCAGGCAGGCCGACGATGCGGGTCGTGAAGTGCTCGCTGACGAACAGGGCCAGGCGGCCGGTCTCGGGGTGCTCGCGCACGACCGGGTGCACGCTGGGCTTGACCTTGGCGATCTGCTCGTCGCTGAGCTTCGGGCGCCACGGGCTGCGGGCGCGCAGTTCCTCGTATTTGGCGAGGTAGGAGTGTTCGGCCTTCAGGTGGCGGATGCGGGCCTGCAAGGTCTCGGGCAGGGCCTCCCAGGCGGCGTGCTGGTCGGCGAACAGCGTGTCGCCGCCCTCGGCCGGCAGTTCCTGCGCCAGCAGCATCGACCCCAGGCTGGGCCTCTCGACATAGGACAGGTCGGAGTGCCAGTAATGGCCCGCGTCACCGAGGCCGATCGGCTGGCCGTTCTCGACGATGTTGGACACGATCAGCAGCTCCGGGTGGCCGGGCAGCGCGAACTGGTGCAGCACATGGATCTGCAACTGCCCGAAGCGGCGGCTGAAGTCGATCTGCTGCTGCGGCGTGATGCGCTGGTCGCGGAACACCAGCACATGGTGGTCGAGATGGGCGCGGTGAATACGGCGGAAGTCGTCGTCGGCCAGCGGCTGGCCGAGGTCCAGCCCCAGCACCTCGGCGGCGAAGCTGCCGGGGAGGGGGCGGATCTCGATGCGGGTCACGGTCTGGGTGCTCATGCGCGGGCGAGCCGGCGGACGACCGAGATGAAGTGGTCGATCTCGTCACACGTGTTGTAAAACGCGAATGACGGCCTCACCGTGGCCTCCAGCCCGAAGCGGCGCAGGATGGGCTGGGCGCAGTGGTGGCCGGAGCGCACCGCGATGCCTTCCTCCGCCAGCGCCGCGCCGACCGCAGCGGTCTCGTGCCCGGCCAGCACGAAGCTCAACACGCTGGCCTTGTCGGCCGCGGTGCCGATGAGCCGCACGCCCGGAATGGGGCGCAGGGCCTCGGTGGCATAGGCCAGCAGGTCGTGCTCATACCTGGCGATGTGGTGCAGGCCGATGCGGCTGACGTAGTCCAGCGCCGCGCCCAGGCCGGCCGCGTCGGCGATGTTGCCGGTGCCGGCCTCGAATTTGGCCGGCGCCGGCTGGAACACCGTGCGCTCGAAGGTCACGTCAGCGATCATGTTGCCGCCGCCCTGCCAGGGCGGGATGGCGTCGAGCACATCCTTGCGGCCGATGACCGCGCCGATGCCGGTGGGGCCGAAGATCTTGTGGCCGCTGAAGATGAAGAAGTCGCAGCCGATGGCCTGCACGTCCACCGCGAGATGGGACACCGATTGCGCGCCATCCACCAGCGTCGTCACGCCGTGACGCTGCGCGATGGCCACCAGCTCCTGCACCGGCACCACGGTGCCGAGCGCATTGCTGACCTGGGTGACCGCGAGCAGCTTGGTCTTGGGCCCGATCAGCTTGGTGGCCTCGCTGAGGATGACCTGCCCCGTGTCGTCCACCGGGATCACGCGCAGATGCGCGCTCTTGCGGGCGGCGAGCTGCTGCCAGGGCACGATGTTGGCGTGGTGCTCCAGGTGGGAGACGACGATCTCGTCGCCGGCGCCGACATGCTGCTCGCCCCAGGTGTTGGCCACGAGGTTGATCGCCTCGGTGGCGCCGCGCACGAAGATGACCTCGTCGGCCGAGCGGGCGTTGACGAACTGCGCCACCGTCTTGCGGGCCGCCTCGTAGGCGTCCGTCGCGCGCGCCGCCAGCGTGTGGGCGGCGCGGTGGATGTTGCTGTTCTCGTGCTCGTAGAAGTGGCTCAGCCGGTCGATGACGGCGCGCGGCTTCTGCGTGGTGGCGGCGTTGTCGAACCACACCAGCGGCTTGCCGTTGACGCGCTCCGCCAGGATCGGGAAGTCGCGCCGGATGGCGTGCACATCGAAGGGCTGGCGCTGGGCCTGGTGCCGGTGCTTGTCTGGCGCCTCGCCGGCGTGGTGGCCGTGCGCGCCGGGGTGGCGCTTCAGGTCCAGCACATACAGCGACGGCTGCTGCGACGCGACACTGCCGGGCTCGACGAAGTAATAGCCCGAAGGCACCGCGTCGCGGCTTGGCAACGGCGCGGCGGAGGCGGACGGCAGGGCCGGCGCCTGGGCGTTGCCGACAACCGGCGGGCGCGGCAGCTCGACACCGGGCAAGCCGGCGGCGCTGGGGGCCTGCGGCGCACCGGCCTGCTCCAGGAAGTAGTAGCCCGAGGGCACCGCCTCCCGGGCGGCCGGGGCCGACACCTGCTGCGGCACGCCCAGCAGCTGGCCACCGGCGCGGCCGTCGAGGCCGGGCAGGCTGGTCAGCAGCACGTCGGGCGCAGCGTTGCCGGCCTGCGCGTGCGGCGCGCGCCCGGCCGGGGGGTTGGCGAGGGCGGCGGCCTGGTCGGGCCCGCTGGGCACCAGGTTGATGCCCGGAACCGACGCGCCAAGGCCAGCGAACTGCGTCGTGGTCGGCTGCGGCAGCGGGCCGCTCGGCAGGCCGGGGGGCAGCGGGTTGCCCGGCAGGCTGACCCCGCCGGCGGACGCCACCGGCTGCAGCGACGGCGCGCTCGCCGTGTTCAGGCTGCCGAAGAACTCATTGGCCAGCCGGGCCAGCGCCGCCACGTCGAAGGGGCTCTCGGTCACCTCAGCGGTAGGTGTCAGGGTACTCATGGTACTTGCCCACTTCGACGTCTTCGAGCACGGCCAGCGCGTCGTCGCTGTGCACCGCCAGCGAGCAGTACAGGCTGATCAGGTAGGAGGCGATCGCGTTGCGGTTGATGCCCATGAA
>RXJV01000127.1 GCA_003963075.1 Burkholderiales bacterium | reverse complement strand
GCTCGAACATGGGCGCCTTCCAGGCCCGCCGCATGCAGGCGCGCTTCAAGAACGCCCAGGGCAAGAACGAACTGGTGCACACGCTGAACGGCTCCGGCCTGGCCGTGGGCCGCACGCTGGTGGCCGTGCTGGAGAACTACCAGAACGCCGATGGCAGCATCACGGTGCCGGAGGTGTTGCGCCCCTACATGGGGGGCGTCGCCGCACTGCGTGCCTGAGTCGGGAGTCGGCGCGAATTGCTGGCTATAATGTCGGGCTCGACACGCACCGCATCAGGAGAGGTGGCAGAGTGGTCGAATGTACCTGACTCGAAATCAGGCGTACGGTATCCCCGTACCGAGGGTTCGAATCCCTCCCTCTCCGCCAGAACCAGCCCGCCGGCAACCCCGGCGGGCTTTTTCTTTGTCGGGCCGGCTCAGTGGCCGTGATGGCCCCGCGGCTTGCGGACGTCAACCTCGACGCCGCCCGGCGACTGCGCAGCGTCGGGCGCGGTGGGCGCCGACGGCGGTGCATCGCCCACCTCGCGGGCCAGCGTGCCGGCCGGGTGCTGGAACCAGCCCGGGTCGTTGTAGTCGCCACGCCTCAGGCCGCGCCTGACCTTCAGCACGCTGAACATGCCGCCCATGGCGATGGGGCCGAAGGGCCCGTCGCCGGCCATCATGGGCGCGGTGTTCTCGGGGCCGGGCATGTGCATCTCGGCCATCTCGTGCATGCCCGTCTGGCCCATGGCCATATAGCCGGGCACGAGGCGGCGGATCTTGGCCTCCAGGTCGCTCGCGTCCACGCCGATCATCGTCGGTACGCCGTGGCCCATCGCGTTCATCGTGTGGTGGGCCTTGTGGCAGTGCAGGGCCCAGTCGCCTTCCTCGTCGGCGATGAATTCGATCTGCCGCATCTGGCCCACGCCGACGTCCGTGGTCACCTCGGGCCAGCGGGCGCTACGCGGCACCGGGCCGCCGTCGGTGCCGGTCACCGTGAATTCATGGCCGTGCAGGTGGATGGGGTGGTTGGTCATCGTCAGGTTGCCTGCGCGGATGCGCACGCGCTCGCCCTGGCGGGCCACCAGCGGCGCAATGCCCGGGAAGACGCGGCTGTTCCAGCTCCACAGGTTGAAGTCCAGCATCGTCATCACCTTGGGCACCGCGCTGCCGGGCTCGATGTCGTAGGCATTGAGCAGGAAGGCGTAGTCGCGGTCGACCGCATCGATGTGCGGGTGCTTGGTGCGGGGGTGGGTGATCCACAGGCCCATCATGCCCATGGCCATCTGCACCATCTCGTCGGCGTGCGGGTGGTACATGAAGCTGCCGGGCCGGCGCGCGACGAATTCGTAGACCCAGGTCCTGCCCGGCGGGATGGCCGGCTGGGTGAGGCCCGAGACGCCGTCCATGCCATTGGGCAGGCGCTGGCCATGCCAGTGCATGCTGGTGGGTTCGGGCAGGCGGTTGGTGACGTAGAGGCGCACGCGGTCGCCTTCGACGACCTCGATGGTCGGCCCCGGGCTCTGGCCGTTGTAGCCCCAGAGCCGCGCGCTGAAACCGGGCGCCATCTCGCGCAGCACCGGCTCGGCCACGAGGTGGAACTCCTTGACGCCGTCCCTCATGCGCCAGGGGGCGGTCCAGCCGTTGAGCGTGACCACAGGGTTGTACGGCCAGCCCGTGGGCGGCTGCAGCGGCGGCTGGGTGTCGGGCGAGGTCTGGATGACGGGTTCCGGCAGGCCGGCCAGCGCGGCCTTGGACACCGCCGCCAGCGATGCCGCGCTGAGCAGTGAACGTCGGTTCAACATGAAGGGGTTCCTCGCGGTTCAGTGAGAGGCCGGCGCGGCCGCAGCCTGCGGCGCATCCGGCAGCGTGGGCGTCGTTCGGCCCACCAGGGCCTGGTCGAGGTCGACCTGGGCAAGCCAGAAATCGCGCAGCGCGTCCTGCGCGGCGCTGACCGCCGAAGCCTGGCGCCGCGCATCGGCCAGCAACTCGAAGACGCCGATCAGCATCGCGTTGTAGCGCAGCCGCTGCTGCTGCGACACCTGCTGGGCCAGCGGCAACAGCGCGTCACGGTGCTCACGGGCCAAGGCATAGGCGCTGCGGTACAGGCCGTAGGCCTCGCGGGCTTCCGAGCAGGCCTGGATGGCCACATCGGCCGCCTGGTGAGCGGCCTCGCGCGCCAGCGCCTCGGCCTTCGGGACGGGGCCGGGGCCGAACAGCGGCAATTCCAGCGCGACATCCCAGCCGCGCTGGGCCGGTTGCTGACTGTCGCTCTTGCGCAGGCTGCCGAGTTCCAGCATCGACACCCAGCGCGTGCTGCGCGCCAGGTCCAGCTGGCTCGCGGTTCGCTCGAGCGCCAGGCGTGCGGCCTGCACGTCCAGTCGCTGCGCCAGCGCCTGGGCCTCGACGTCGGGTAGCTCGCGGGCCGCTGGCGGCAGCGCCGGCAGTTGCTCCGGCAGGCGCAGCAGGATGCCGTCCTCCAGGCCAAGCCCGCGCACCAGGCGTTCGCGCGTGGCCAGGCGCAGGGCCTCGGCGCGGGCCAGCGCGAGCCGGGCTTCGGTCTCGAAGGCCTGTTCGCGTGCCCGCGCCAAGGCATTGAAGTTGCCGGCAACCTGCATGCGCCGGGCCAGCTCGGCGCCGGCCTCGGCCGCCTCCAGCAGCTGGCGGCGGTAGGCGAGCGCCTCCTCGGCTGCGACGGCCCGCACCCAGGCGCGTCGCACCTCGGCCACCAGGCTCAGCACGTCGGCCGCGGCCTGGGCTTGCTCGGCCTGCAGGCGGCGCGCCTCGGCCTGGCGCCGCAGCGGCAGGCTTAGCAGCCGGGCCAGGTTCAGGTGCCAGCCGGCTTCCAGCTCCACCTCGCCGGCGCGGGTCAGGCGGCTGAAGCGAAACCCCGGGTTGGGCAGGGCGCCAGCCTCCGCGACCTCGGCCTCGGTCACCCCGAGCCGGGCCAGGCGGCTCTGCAGGCTGCGGTGGTTCTGCAGCGCCAGCCGCACGGCGGCGTCGGCGCCCAGCGGTTCGCGCAGTTCGCGGGCGATCTGGTCGCCGGAGGGCGGGGTCGCCACCAGCGCTTGATGGGTGTGCGGCTGGGTGAGCCGCGAGACGGCGTCCACGCTGTCGGTGGACGGCGGCGGGGACGCGCAGCCGGACAGCAGGGCCAGCAGGGCGGACCCGCCGAGGCGGGCGGTGAGGGGGCGCAGCATGCAAGCCTCTCAGGCAGTAAGGGCGTGACGAGGACGCGCCCGGCGCGCGGCACGGGCCGCGGCGGTGGCAGGGGCGAAGTCAGGGGCGGTCGCGGAAGCTGGCGTTCAGCGTCGCGGGGGCGGGTCGGGCAGCGGCGGCACGAAGCCGACCCAGGCCTCGGCAGGGGGCGTGGCCGCGCGGGCTGCGGGCGCGTGAAGCCCCAGGCTCAGGCCCAGCACCGGCGGCGGCGCGGCCGCCAGGCAGCAGGGCGCGCAGTGCTTGCAGGGCTGGGCAGCATGCCCGTGCTCGTCGGTATGCCCGGCTGCGTGGTGTTCAGGGCTGGCCGAGTGCGCCATGGCCACTGGCCCTGGCGCGCAGCCCAGCGAGCCGGCCGCCAGCACGCCGCGCAGCGGCAGCAGCACGAGCAGCAGGCACAGGACGAGGCGGCGCATGGCCGGCACTTTACCGCCGCTGCAGCCAGGCCCGCGGCGACAAGCCGCCATGCCACTGCGCGAACAGCCGGCTCAGCGCCGACGCATTGGCATAGCCCAGTTCGGCGGCGAGCAGCTTCACTGGCTTGCCTGCCCGCAGTTCGCCGCGCGCAATGCTCATCCGCCACTGTGCGAGGTAGTCGGCCGGGGTCTGACCGACCGCGTCGCGAAAGGCCACCGCGAAGCGGCTGCGCGACATGCCGGCCACGGCCGCCATGCCCTGCAGGGTCCAGCCGGCCCCGGGGCTCGCGTGCAGCGCCGTCAGGGCGCGGGCCAGGCGCGGGTCGGCCAGGCCGCGCAGCAGGCCGACGGGCAAGGCGGCATCGCGCTGGTCCAGCATCCAGCGCAGCAACTGCAGCAGTAGCACCTCGAAAAGCCGGTCGGCCAGCAGGCGCTGGCCGCAACGCACCCGCTCGGCCTCGGCGAACAGCAGGGCCAGCGTCGCGGCGATGCCCTCCACCTGGGCCAGCGGCAACAGCACCAGCGGCGGCAGGGCCTGCACCAGCGGATGCGCTTCGCCGGCCTCGAAATCGAGGGTGGCGCAGACGAAGTCCGCGCCTTCCGCGGGCGCGTTGTGGAAGTCATGGGCCAGCGGCCGCGGGTAGAAGACGAGGCTGGGCTCGCTGACGACGACGCGCTCGACCAGTCCGGCGTCGGCCCGGTGGCGGATCTCCATCTCGCCGTTGCGCATCACATGCAGGAAGCCGCGCCCCGGCTGTGCATCGAAATGGGTCACGCCACACAGCGGCCCGCTGTGAAAGAGGCTGGCCCGCACGCGGAAGCGCTCGAACAAGGGGCTCAGTCGGTCCAGCGTGGCGGTGTCTGGCACAGGACGAATCGGTGGTTTATGAGGACGAAATGATACCTTTCATACCTTTCGCGGCGCGACAGTGGAGGCCTCTCCACTCCACCCGACAGGTGACCCTGATGAACGCACGTGTTTCCCTTGTGTCCGCGACCGACACACCCGCCGGCAGCCGCCCGCTGCTGGATGCCATCCACGGCGCCTTTGGCGCCACGCCCAATATGTTCCGCGCCGCGGCCAACTCGCCGGCCGCACTGCAGGCGCTGTGGGGCTTCTTCGGCGCGCTGGGCGGCGGCAGCATCGAGCCCAAGCTCGGCGAGCAGATCGCGGTCGCGGTGGCCGACCGCAACGCCTGCGAGTACTGCCTGGCAGCTCACACCGCACTGGGCCGCAAGGCGGGCGCCAGCGCGGACGAGATGCTGGCCGCGCAGGCCGGCGAGTCGGCCGACCCCGCCACGGCGGCGGCGCTGCGCTTTGCGCTGAAGCTGGTCGAGCAGCGCGGCCAGGTCGCGCCTGCGGATGTCGACGAGCTGCGCGCGGCGGGCTTCGGTGACGGCCAGATCGTCGAGATCCTGGCCCATGTCGCGCTGAACCTGTTCACCAACTATCTGAACGTGGCCTTCAATGTGCCTGTGGACTTTCCGGGCGTGAAGCTGCGTCGCGCCGCTTGATGCGATGCGGTGGCGCGGGCCCGGCGGCGTCGGGCCTGCGCCGCGCGCCGGTTCGCGGGGCGTTGCCGCCGACGCTCAACGCGGCGTGCCGAAATCCTGTGTCCAGTAGCTGGCGTAGCGCGTGCCGGCGTTGCCGCTGACGCAGGCCACGCCGATGTCCTTGTAGGCCGGGTTCATCAGGTTGGCGCAGTGGCCATCGCTTTTCATCCAGCCGTCCACCACCTCGGCCACGCTGCCCTGGCCGGCGGCGATGTTTTCGCCCCAGCCGCGCCACGGGTAGCCCGCCGCCGTGATGCGGTCGCCCGGGCTGCTGCCGCTGCTGCCGGTGTGGTCGAAGAAGTTGCGGCTGACCATGTCGTCGCTGTGTGCCAGGGCCGCCTGGGCCAGTGCGGCGTTCCAGCTCAGGTCAGGCGCAGCCGCAAAGCTGCCCTTGCTGCCACAGCTGGCCCCTGACCGCCGGCGCGCATTGACCGCAGCGAGCATGTCGGCCTGGAAATTGGGCAGGCTGCAGGTCGTGCGGTTGCCGGCGGTGGTGGGCGGCGCGGACGGCGTCGAAGCTGAAGCTGTTGGTGGATTGCTCGCTGGCGCGGCGGGTGTGCTCGCTGCGACGCTGGTGCTGCTCGCTGTGCTCCCGCCACCACCGCAGCCGGCCAGGGCCAGTGTCAGGAGCAGGGCGGCAGCCGGGGCGGTGCGGGGGCCGATGGATCGGGGTTGGCGTTGCTGAAATTTCATCGACTGCGAGCTTGCCAGGCCTGGCGTCGGGCGCGGTTACCGGGTGCAGCCGGGCTGTAGGCCCTGCAACATCCCCACACAAACTGGGCTTGCCGAGCCCGGGCCCTGTCGCCCCGACGCAGCGTCAGTCGCCGGTCCAGCGGCTCGGGACCGTCCAGAACAGCAGCAGCCCCAGCAGTGCGGCGCCGGCCAGTGCGTGCGGCGCGTCGAGCGTGGCGGCGCCGGTGGACAGCAGCGACGCTGCGGCGTACGCCGCGATGCTGCTGGCCGTCCAGTGCAATCGCCGCATCCAGCGGGCGTGGCCACGTGGGCGCGTGTTCCGGCGTGGCGGCAGCGCCGCCATCACACGCAGGCTGAAGCCGGCGTCGCCGGGTTCCGGTGCATCGCGCAGTTGTCGCTGCAGCGCGGCATCGAGGAATGCGTCGTCTTCGTCAGTTGAGTTCATGGCGTGGTCTCCCAGACTTGCAACTGCTCGCGCAGCTTGGCCTTGGCGCGCAGCAACTGGGTTTTGAGCGTGCCGAGCGGCCAGCCCAGCACCAGGGCCGCTTCGCTGTGGCTGAGGTCGGCGCCATAGCACAGCAGCAGGGCATGGCGCTCTGGCTCTCTAAGCGTTGTCAGGGCCCGGTTGAGGTCGATGCGCCAGTCGGCCGCGGGGGCAAAGTCGTCATGCGCAGAGACTTCGGTGGCGGCTTCGTCCGCAGCAGGCACGGGCGGGCGCTCGGCGGCCAGCGAGGAGTAGGCCAGCCGGGTCAGCCACGTGCGAAAGCGCGCCTCGCCGCGGAACTGCGGCAGGGCGCGCCAGGCGCGCAAGAAGGCCTCCTGGGCGAGGTCGTCGGCGCGGCCCTGGTCGCCGCGGCAGACGCGGCCGAGCAGCTTGCGCAGATAGCCCTGGTGAGCCTGCACGAGTGTGGCGAAGGCGGCTCGGTCGCCGGCCGCGGCGCGGGCCACGAGGTGGGCCTCGTCGCCGGCAGCGGCAGGTGTCACGGTGCGGGTGGGGCCTGCCGGCGCTCGAAGGCCCAGTAAGCCGTCAATGCGAATCCGATGAACAGGGGCAACAGGCCGATGCTCCAGAGCCAGACTCCGGGCGCCATCAGCGCGAACATGCCCATCAGCCCCAGGCCCACCGCGATGTTGAGCAGCGCAGGGATGAGAATTCGGTTCGGATTGGGCGCTCCGCGCGGGCCGCGCTGCCAGTCGCCGTCCGACGGCTCCGCCAGCAGCTCGGGCGGGATCGGCTGGCCGGCACGGGCCAGCTCGCGGATGGTCTCGTGCCGCTGGCGCGCGGCGTGGGCCCTGCCCAGGTAGTGCGACACGATGGCCACGATGGGGATCATCAGCGCCAACAGCGGGATCGTCATTGGCAGCCAGGATTCCAGGTTCTCGAACATGGTGAGCTCCGGTTGAGTGGATGCCTGCTTAGAGCGTCGCTGGCACCGGTTCGGATTCAGCCACGCCCAATAAATCTCGCCCCTGTCATCGCGCGGTGTAAGTGATGGGCACCGCGTAGGTCCAGCTGGTGCCGTATCCGTCCACGCGGATGGTGGCTGTCAGCGGGTAGGTGCCGGCCTGAATGCCCAGGCAGTTGAAGGTCGTGCCACAGCGGTCGAACTTCAACGTCATGCGCCACACCGGCCGGCCCGCGCCGTCCGTGACGTAGCCCGAGGATGCCAGTTGCACCCAGCCGGTGCTGGCTGGATCAGGAATGCCGCTGATCTGCACGCTGTACAGCGTGGGAAAGAACAAGGTCGTGTTGCGGACGAGGTCGATGGTGGCGGTCACCGGCGTGTAGTCCGGCGCCGTCACGTTCAGCGCACCGGTGGCCAGCGTGAGGGGCTGCCGGTCGGTGCCCGCCACGTTGTAGGTCACCGTCACGGGCTTGCCGGCGTAGCCCTCGTAGACCTGCAACTGGGTGCGCATCACATAGCGCCCAGCCCAAGTCGCCTTGGGCGTGATCACCAGGTTGTTGCCTTGGCGCGTGAACTCGAACACGTCGCTCGCCTGAACGGTGGACACCACGCCGGCTGCGTCGGTGCGCTCCACGGGCATCGGCGAGAGAAGGAAGTCGACGCCGGCCGGCGCCTGCACGCTCAACGTCTGCGCCGGAGCTCCGGCACCGACGGAGCCGGCAAAGTCAAAGGTCGACTGACTGAGGGTGACACCCTCGACCTTCAAGTCCTTTTGCACCACTTGCGGCGAGCCGCCGTACTCGGCCTTGCATGCGGGGTCCTTGCAGGCACGCACGGTCAACGGCTGCGTGTAGCGGCCGGTCGTCAGTGTCTCGAGGATCTGCAGCGTCAACGAAGCCTTGCCATCGGTGAAGCCTGGCGACGCCTGCGTGATGAGGCCGTCGGGGTCGACAACAACCACGTACACCGCACCGTTGCCCGGGACGCCGGTGTAGGTGGTGGTGAGCTCCAGGGTGGCCATCGCCGGCATGCCGGTTTCCTTGTAGGAGGCGGTCAGCGTGCCGGGCGACAGCTGGCCGAAACGCAACTCCGAGGAGGACTCGCTGCCACTGCCGCCGCCACCGCCGCCGCAGGCGGCCAAGGTCAGGAGCAGCAACAGAGCCGTCAGGCGGCGCAGCATCCGGGCAGGGGCATCACGGGTAACCATGGCGGCGCACAAGTGAGTTTCGAGGCGCGCGAGTATCCGCTTGCCCGATGACTTCGCCTGCTGCGAAAGATTGACCGTTCGAACGGCGGCGGCATCAGCGGCGGGTCAGAGCTGCCACCAAGCCGGTAGCAGGGCGCGCACTTCGGGCCGCTGGTAGCGGCGGTCCAGCAGCCACACCCAGCCGCGGTCGTCCACCGAGCGCAGCACGCGCCCGGCCGCCTGCACCACCTTCTGCAGACCCGGCACGAGGTCGGCGTAGCCGTGGTCGGCGCCGAACATCGCGTCCAGCCGCGCCCGCAGCTGCTCCTGCACCGGCGACACCGGCGGCAGTGCCAGCGTGGCGATGAAGGCGCCGATCAAGCGTGTGCCAGGCAGGTCGACGCCCTCGGCAAAGGCGCCGCCCAGCACCGCGAATCCGATGCCCTGGCCGCCCGGCACGAAGCGGTCCAGGAAGGCGCGCCGCGCCGCATCGCCCATCGCGCGGGCCTGGCGCCACTGCGGCAGCTCGGGGTGGCGCAGCGCCAGCCGCGTGGCGGCCTTGTCGAGGTAGTCGAAGCTGCTGAAGAAGGCGAGGTAGTTGCCCGGGTGCTCGGCGAACTGCGCGGCCAGCAGGTCGACCAGGGCGTCCAGCGAGGCGTCGCGGTGCGCGTAGCGGGTGGACAGCGGCGCCACACGCACGCACAGGTGCTCTGGCGGGAAGGGGGCCGGCACATCGATCCAGGCGGTGTCGGCCGGCAGGCCCAGCAGGTCGCGCTGGTAGTCGGCCGTGCCCAGTGTGGCGGAGAACAGCGTGACGCTGTGCAGGGCCTCGAAGCGCGGCTTCAGGAAGTGGCCCGGCACCAGGTTGCGGATCGACAGCCGCACGTCGAGGTCGGCGGCGGGCGCCGGTTCGTCCAGCAGCGACAGCGTGACGGGCGCGTCGGCCGTGATCGGCGTTGGTGCGCGTTCGGCGCGCTGCAGATCGCACAGCGAATGCGGGCCGAAGCTGTCCAGCACCCGCAGCAGGGCCAGCAGCTCGAAGTAGAACTGCATCAGCGGCCCGGTCTCGAGCGGGTGTTGCTGGAAATGCTCGCCCAGCGTGGCGCCGAGCTGCTGCAGGGCCTCGGCCAGCGGCTCGGGCAGGTCGTCGTCAAAGGCGTGGTAGTCGGCGTCTTGGGCACGCGCCAGCTGGGCCAGCTCGCGGGCCAGGCGGCGCAGCGCCGGTTGCAGCGCTTTGGGCGCGAGGTGCTCGGTGCTGCGGATGCTGTGCAGGCTGAGCGTGGCGCTGTACATGGCCCGCGCGCGCTCGACGAGGTTGTGCGCCTCGTCCACCGCCAGCGCGAGCTTCCAGCCCTGGGCCTGGGCCAGGCCGTGGAGCTGGCCGTGCGGGTCGAAGGCATGGTGGACGTCGCCCACCACCACGTCGGCCCAGCGCAGCAGCTCCTGGCCGAGGTAGTAGGGGCAGATGCCGTGGGCCAGCGCGATGCGGCGCTGGGCCGGCGGGTCCAGCCAGGCCTGCTGCACCGCCTCGGCGCGCGCGGCGGGCAGGCGGTCGTAGAAGCCGCGGGCCAGCGGGCAGGCGTCGCCGTGGCAGGCCTTGTCCGGGTGCTCGCAGCCCTGCTCCTTGGCGACCAGGGTCAGCACGCGCAGCGGCAGCGCCGGGCTGGCCTGCTGCAGGCGTTGAAGCGCATCGAGCGCCATCAGGCGGCCGGTGCCCTTGCAGGTCATGTAGCCGATCTTGTCGAGCTGCCGGGCAGGCATCGCCCGCAGCAGCGGGTAGAGCGTGCCCAGGGTCTTGCCGATGCCGGTGGGCGCCTGCGCCAGCAGGCAGCGGCCACGGGCCGCGGCGCGGTAGACCGCTTCGGCCAGCAGGCGCTGGCCGGGGCGCAACTCGCCGAGCGGGAAGGGCAGGCCGGCCAGCGCGGCGTCGCGCGCGGCACGGTGGGCGGCTTCCTGGGCCGCCCAGGCCTCGAAGGCGCGGCAGCGGGCCTCGAAGCCGGCCTGCAGTGCGGCCGCGGTGGCGGTCTCGCGCAGCACGGTTTCGGTCTGGGTGTCGGCGTCCACATAGACCAGGGCCAGCTCCAGTTCGGCCAGGCCCCGGTCTGCCGCGATCAGCGCGCCATAGGTCTGCAGCTGCGCCCAGTGCAGCGCGCGGCGGTTCTCGGGCACGAGGGCCAGCGGGCCGCGGAGGGTCTTGATCTCCTCCAGCCGGTTCACGTCGGCCTGATAGCCGTCGGCCCGGCCGCGCACGCGCAGGGCGCCGCAGCGGCCTTCGAGGGGCAGCTCGGTTTCGTAGCCCGGCGCGCGGCGGGCGTAGACCGCCATCTGGCCGGCCTGGCCCTCCAGCGCGGTGGCCGAGGGCGTGAAACGCCGGTCCAGGTCGCCGCGCTTGGCGGTGAACTCACAGAGGCTGCGGACCGACACGGTGTAGGTCCAGGCAGGAATTGGGGTGTCGGGCATCAGAAGAGCGGGAGATTTTCCCGCTCCGCAGCCGGGGCCCGCTCGGGTGCCAGCGGCAGCACTTCACTGGCATGCACCAGATTGCCGATACGCACGCCCATCAGCCGCAGGCGCTTGTCGAACGTGACGCGCTTCAGGCACAGGCCGACGGCGCGGCGGATGTCGGCCGCCGTCGTGACGGCCCGCGTCAGGGTCTGGTCGCGGGTCACGGTCACAAAGCCTTCGAAACGAAGTTTGATGCCCACCGTTTTGCCGGCGTAGCGCTTGCGGGCGAGGTCCTGGGCCAGGCGCTCGCAGAGCTCGTCCAGGATCTGGCCGAGCCGGGCCTTGTCGTGCACCGCGTGCAGGTCGCGCTCGAAGGTGGTCTCGCGGCTGACCGATACCGGCTCGCTGTGCGTGACGATGGGGCGGTCGTCCCGGCCATGCGAGGCCGCATGCAGCCACTGGCCGTAGCTCTCACCAAACTGTTCGATCAGCCAGCCGGCGTCGGCGGCCGCAATGTCGCCCACGGTCTGCAGGCCGAGCTTGACGAGCTTGTCGCCGGCCTTGGGGCCGATGCCGTTGATCCTGCGCACCGCCAGCGGCCAGATGCGCGTGGGGATGTCGGCCAGCGTCAACACCGTGATGCCGTCGGGCTTGTCCAGTTCGCTGGCGATCTTGCTGAGCAGCTTGTTGGGCGTGATCCCGATGGAGCAGGTCAGGCCGGTCGCCCGCGCGACCGAGTTCTTGATCTCGCGGGCCACGGCTTTCACGCCGCCGAGCGGGTCGTGGCCGACCGCGTCGCGCACACCGGGCACGTCGCTCAGGTCGATGTAGATCTCGTCGATGCCGCGGTCCTCGATGACCGGCGCGACCTCGGCGACCGCGGCCTTGAACAGGCGCGAGTAGTGGCGGTAGCGGTCGAAGTCGGCCGGCAACAGGATGGCATCGGGGGCGCGCAGCGCGGCCTTCATCAGGCCCATGGCCGAGAACACGCCGAGGTCGCGCGCGGCGTAGGTGGAGGTTGTCACCACGCCGCGGCCGGTGTAATCGCGCAGCCTGGCGTATTTCCAGCGGCCATCCTCGAGCTGCTGCGGAGCGTCGGCCCGCCGCCCGCCGATCACTACCGCTTCGCCCTTGAGCTGCGGATAGCGCAGCAGCTCGACAGACGCGTAGAAAGCGTCCATGTCGAGGTGGGCGATCCAGCGGTCGGGTGGCAGCATGGCGGCGGGATTGTCCCGCGCCGTGCTGACAGGCGACGACAGCAGCAGATGTCATCGTGCATCAGCACAATGGGTCGCCGCGATGGAACCTAACCGAGGAATGACTGGGATGCCTGGAATGCGTGCGTTGCTGTTGACTCTCTGCTGCCTGATGCTGGTGGCCTGTGCCGGCGCTCCGCTGAACCCGCCGCGCAACAAGCCGGCCGTGGCCGAGCCGGTGACGCGTCCGCCTGCCACCGCGGCCAGCGAGAACATGGTCGCGTTGAGCTTCTCGGGCGGCGGGCTGCGCGCGGCGGCCTTTGCCTACGGCGTGCTGCAGGGGCTGCGCGAGCTGCCCTCGGCGGGGGGGCACAGCCTGCTCGATGACGTGGGCTTTGTGACCAGTGTGTCCGGCGGGTCGCTGACGGCGGCTTACTTCGGCCTGCAGGGCCCCGAGGGCCTGAAGGAGTTCCGCGACAAGGTGCTGATGCGTGACGGCGAGGCCGGCCTGCGCTTCAGCCTGCTGAACCCGAGCAATCTGGTGCGCTTGTTCGCCGGTGGCCTGAACGACGGCAGCAACCTGAAGGACTGGCTGGACCGCGATGTGTTCCAGGGCGCGACCTTTGCGGACATGTTCCGCCGCCAGCGCCCGGTGATCTGGATCAATGCCAGCAACACCCAGTACCGACTGGCTTTTCCTTTCCATGAGCGCGCCTTCGATGCGATCTGCAGCGACCTGGCGAGCTACCCGATCTCCGAGGCGGTGGCCGCGTCGATGGCGGTGCCGCTGTTCTTCGCGCCGATCGTGCTGGAGAAGTTCCCGGACGCCTGCCGTCAGCCGCTGCCATCGGGGATGTATCGCCACGGCGGCGAACGCGACGACCAGTACCGACTGCGGCTCGCGCTGCTGCGCGCGCTGCGGGATTTCCGTGACCCCAAGGTGGGCCGCTACCTGAAGCTGGTCGATGGTGGCGTGACGGACAACCTCGGCCTCGTCAGCATCCTGCAGAGCCGCGTGCTGCTGAACACGCCCTACGGCCCGATCAGCGAGCAGGACGCCGCGACGATGCGGCGCATGATCTTCATCGTCGTGGACGCCGGCCAGGGCCCCAGCGGCGACTGGGGCCGCGAGCTGGCCGGCCCCTCGGGCGTGGACATCGCGACCGCCGCGGTCGACACCGCGATCGAGAGCACGATGCGGATGAGCTATGCCTATTTCGTACCGATGGTGCGGGCCTGGGAGCGTGACATCGTGACCTGGCGCTGCTCGCTGCCAGACGAGCGCAAGGCGGCCTTGCGCGAGCGCAACCCCGACTGGCGCTGCGAGGACGTGAAGTTCGTCGTGACCCAGGTCAGCTTTGCCGACCTGCCGGAGGCCGAGGAGGCGGCACTGAACGCGATTCCGACGCGGCTCAAGCTGCCGGCCGAACAAATCGACCAGCTGATCTCGGCCGGGCAGCGTGCGGTGGCCGCGGACGGCGTCGTGAAGCGCTTTTCCACCGCGATGCAGCGAGGCGAATGAGGGGCTGCAGGCGCTGAGGCTGGCGCAGCGCTTGGCGGCCCTCGGCCGGAGCCCTAGACTCGCCCGCGAAGCTCACGTCAAGGGAGATGGTCATGGGACTTCTGGACAACATGCTCGGCGCGGCCACGCAGGCGCTGGGTGGTGCGCAGGGCGGCGGGCCGGACTGGGCGGGCCTGATCTCGGGCCTGCTGGCCAATGGCAGCGCCCATGGCGGGCTGGCTGGCCTGCTCCAGCAACTGGAAGCGGGCGGTCTGGGCCCGCAGGTGCAGAGCTGGGTCTCGACCGGCGCCAATCTGCCGGTATCGGGCGAACAGATCGCGGCGGCGCTGGGCGGAGCCGCTGGCCTGCTGGGCCAGCTGGCGCAGCAGGCGGGCGTGTCGCATGCCGAGGCCGGCCAGCAGCTGAGCCAGCTGCTGCCCCAGATCGTGGACCACCTGACCCCCAACGGGCAGCTGCCAGCCGGCGGTGCCGGCGGCCTGGCCGAGCTGACGGGCCTGCTCGGCGGGCTGTTGAGCCGCTAAGCCTGCTTCTCCCAGACCTTGCACCAGCCCTTGGCGAGCACGTCCTTGCCGTAGAACAGGGCGCAGCCGCCCGAGGGCTTGCTGCCGTCGGGCGCGTAGAGCCGGCAGTTGGCACAGGTCTGCCCAGCGGCGTACTTGGGGAACCTGGCCTTGTCCACCCGGGTGGCGTCGGCGTGATAGCCGGTGGCCTTGGCCTCGTCGTCGTCTTCCTGCAGCAGGGACTGCGGCTGCGCGCGTGCGAGGCCCGTGCCGAGCAGCGGCACGAGCTGGATCAGCGTGCGGCGCGAGAGCAGGGCCATCGTTGCCGCCGCTGGGTTCAGAGCACTTCCGACGCGAAGTCGGCCAGCCGCGAGCGTTCGCCGCGGGCCAGCGTCACATGGCCGCTATGGGCCCAGCCCTTGAAGCGGTCGACCGCGAAGGTCAGGCCCGAACTGCCCTCGGTCAGGTAGGGCGTGTCGATCTGCGCGAGGTTGCCCAGGCAGACGATCTTGGTGCCCGGGCCGGCGCGCGTGATCAGCGTCTTCATCTGCTTGGGCGTCAGGTTCTGGGCCTCGTCGATGATGACGAACTTGTTCAGGAAGGTGCGCCCACGCATGAAGTTCAGGCTCTTGATCTTGATCTTGCTGCGCACGAGGTCGTTGGTGGCGGCGCGCCCCCACTCGCCGGCCGTCGAGTCGCCCTTGGCCAGCACCTCGAGGTTGTCGTCGAGGGCGCCCATCCACGGGCCCATCTTTTCTTCCTCGGTACCGGGCAGGAAGCCGATGTCCTCGCCGACCGGCACGGTGACGCGAGTGACGATGATCTCGCTGTAGCGGCGGTCGTCGAGCACCTGGGACAGGCCGGCGGCCAGCGTCATCAGCGTCTTGCCGGTGCCGGCGGTACCGGTGAGGGTGACGAAATCGCACTCGGGGTCCATCAGCAGGTTGAGCGCGAAGTTTTGTTCGCGGTTGCGCGCGGTCACGCCCCAGACCGAGTGCTTCTGGTGGCCATAGTCCTTCAGGGTCTTCAGCACGGCGGTCTTGCCGGTGATCTCGGTGACCTTGGCGTACAGCGGTGCCGCGCCGGGCGCTTCCAGATAGACCAACTCATTGACCAGCAGCGTCGGCACCAGCGGGCCGCTGATGCGGTAGAACGTGGTGCCGCCCTGCTGCCAGCTTTCCATGGTCTTGCCGTGGCGCTCCCAGAAATCGGCCGGCAGGGCCTGGACGCCGGTGTAGAGCAGGTCGGAGTCTTCCAGCGTCTTGTCGTTGCGGTAGTCCTCCGCCGGCAGGCCCAGGGCGCGGGCCTTGATGCGCATGTTG
>RXJV01000132.1 GCA_003963075.1 Burkholderiales bacterium | reverse complement strand
TTGAGGGAGAGAACAGATGGATGTGTTTCCCGAGCCGGGTGCTGGATGGACCCAACACCGGATGCACACCTACGTGGCGACCCGGCCGGGCGAAGCCGGGTTCGTGGATCTTCGGCTGCAGCCTGAGCGCATTCCGGTGGTGCTCGAGGACTACCGGCCACATGCTGATCAGCCGGCCGTGCAGACCTTCTTCGAATTCCTGAGGTGGATCAACGGGCCCGAATCGGTGCTCCAGACCTGCGACTGCGCCCTTCGAGGGCCGGAGAAGGTGAAGTCACGCAAGGAATCCAGATTCCCGTGGGTCTTGCATGGACGCGTGATGCTGATGCATCGTGAGCCAGGCGCGAACTGCATCGAATGCGCGCCCACCATCTTTATCCAGCATCTGTACGAACAGCTGCAGCGGGTTGACGCGCTTGCTCGCCTGCGCGACGTGTCCGCAGGGTTGAACCTGTGCAGCGTGCTGTACAGGGATCGCTGCCTCGCACAGCCTGCTGTCGACGGGAGCCTTGCCGCAGGGCCATACGACCCGGGACTCGGGCAGCACGTGATGGTGACGTTCCGGGCACATGGCAATAGCCACCCGGAGGTCTGGCAGAAGCTCAACAAGTTCTACGGCTTCCTGTGGACCGCATGCCGTCGCACATCGGACCACTTCCAGCCGTTGGGCGGTTTTCTGCCAGCCACGCCCCGATAGCCAGCTCAGCGTCGATGTCCCGAAAGGGATGGCCCGCGGAAACCTGCCTGGTTCTGGCCTCGCAGACGCCGCCGCGACGGCACGCAGAGGCCCTGCCTAGGTGGCGACCCAGCCCAGCGTCTCCCCAGCGCGCTCATGATGCAGTGGGCGCTTGTGACGTCGAGCCGCATTGGCTGAACGGTTCACGACCTTTCCGGCCTTGACCAACCTCACCAGCGAAGCCTGCAGGTCACCTTCGAACCAGTCCGTCCTCTCCAGGATGTCGGCGAAGGCTGCGGCATCGATCAGTCGATCGCCGTCGCCGAGGTACTGGCGCCAGAACTCGTCGACCTCCGAGGCCGTGGCATGCGTGACGTCCAAATCGGCCATCTCCTCAGCCGAGAACAGAGAGTCCATACCGGTGTCGACCGTCTTCTTTTTGTCGCGCTTTTCCGCTCGGACTCGGGACTGCACGCGGTCGGTGCCTTCGGAAATCTCCATGAACTTCACGACGCCGAGAGGGTGCGAGGTCAGGTAGACCAGGTGGTACTTCGCGCGATCCCGCTCCGGGTTCATGATCCGCGCGTGTGCCGCCCTGGAGGGCCGTGAGTTCGACGCCGGCACGCACTGCTTGAGGCTCTCCCTATAGGTGTGGACGAAGGCATGCTCCCGCTGCTGCGGGTTCATGGCCGTCACATCCAGGTCCTTGCCAAGCACGTTGGCCATCGTGGACTTCATGCCCTGCATCGACATCGCGCGATTGGCGTGGTCGTACATCAGGTTGATCAGGAACTCTGACCGCGGCCTACGAATCAGCGGAGCCAGGATGGGCACCGCGATCGGGGTGTATCCCTTCGGGTCGATGAAAAAGAAGGTAAAGGCATCCGACCCTACCCAGTCGAGGATCTCCTGCCGCAGCGCGACGAAGTCGCCCGGAAAGCAGTGCGAGCGGATGCCGCGTGGCGTGTGATCCGCAAGGTAGCCCTTCAGCCGCTGGAACGACGCCGGATTCTTCTCGATGTACAGCGCCTTGATCTTGACGAAGCGGCGCAGGCTGGCGAGCTTCTGACGGCAGGTATCCAGGGTATTCAGCGAGATCGCGATAGACGTGCTCTTCATGTCCTCGGAAGAGTCGCCCCATGGACCGGCAAAGCAGTCCACGTAGCACAGCTCGGCGCTGCCCTCGGATCGGGTGCCCATGCCGATGATCAGGAACAGCTTCTCCAGGTAGTCCTCGAGCAGCCTGTGCTTGATCAGGGCCTGCTCGCGCCCGTCATAGGCCGCTGGAATCAGTGAGCTTTCGGTGTTGTCCATGGGTAGTAGGTCCGTCAAAGCCGTGCCGGGATCAATATGCGAGGAGCCGCGATCTCCGGCCATGGGATCTGGTCCTGACTCTGCAGGACGGAAGGTGGCCGCGAGCCCTGGCGAGCATCTAGAACTTTCCTGTCGCCTCGACGTACCGCGGGCCTCGCTGCATCGATGCGTCGCTGGCCACCATCTCCTTGACCAGGGAGAAATCGTCGGTCGGCCCAAAGACGAAGCGCTCGGCGCTGCGCACCTGCAGCGAATTGAAGTGCACGACGTTGACGGGCTGCAGGCGCAATGGCGTTCCGTTCTCGATCGCGTCGATCGTGATCGTCGCAACTTCCAGATCGTGCAGTTCGCCGCTATCCAGATTCGAAACCTGGCTTTTCTCGCGCAGCCTCTCTACCAACTCATAGCACGCGTCCTGCAAGGTGGGGCACCACAGGCCGAGCGCCAGCGTGGGCGACAACGGAAAGTAGATCTGAATGCCCTTGCACGCGATGCCGAGGTTGCCGCGCAGGCCGCTGTCCCTTTCGTTGGTCGTCGCGAACGGATGGTCGCCCATGAGGAACGGGTGTTTCCGGTCGGTCTTGAGCAGCACCCAGTCCTTGTCGACCAGAGTCGGCGCGTACTGCGGTATGGCCTGCGTGATGAGCCGGGCCAGCATCGCCCTGTCGGCATTGACGCCATCGCCGACCAGGGGATCAGGGTCAAAGAAACCTTCGGGCGCGCCACCCTGCGCCTCAAGCCAGGCCTTCATCCGCGTCATGACGTCGTTGCTTCGCTCAATAACAGCTCGGGTCCTGACCATCTGGACCGCAAGAAAGGACGCCAGGGTGGCGCGTTCCATGGGTTCCTCGAAGTCGAACCTCTCTTCGCGCACCAGGCGCACCACGAACTCGGCGGCCTTTGACTCAAGGTCGGCCAGCTTTGGCTCGATCGTGACCTGCTCACCGGCAAACTCGAAGTCGTACATGTGGTACTCGGCGGCCACGGCGATGGCGGACTTCTTCGAGGCCGAGAACGCGAACGACGTGCCCGACTGCTTGTCGTAGACGCGCACGTGATCCTTCTTGCCGCTGCCGAACTGGCGTAGCAGGAATCTGGGTACGTAATGCTGAAGCTGATTCCCCATGATGGCTTTCGGTCTCCCTGTGGACTCCAACACCGCTAGCCGTCGCCGAGATCCAGCTGGAGAAGAAGACCACCCGGCAGATTGCCCTCCCCTTGCCGTCGGTGATCCGTGGCATCTGTGAACCCAATCACTTCATGAACAGGGTTTAGAGACGGAAACGATGTCATTTCCGCTGCGAAACTGACTGCTGTTGACTCGAGGTCTTGGGAGCGGTGGAGGCTTGCGTTGTCGCGGGCACAGCAGGTGCCGCGCCGGCGGCAATCGAACTCGCAGCAGGTGTAGTTGACGACGCACTTCCGGATGCCGGGGGCGAAATAGACGATGCGCCCCCCGCGGCCGACACGGGTGCCACGTCGCCTGTCAAGCTCGACCAGGCGTCAGGCGTCAACTTGGCGTATGCCCAAACTGCCATGCACAGCCCCGCGATGACCACGCTGAAGATGACGCCAAGCACTACTTTCTGGGTGCGCGCTCGCGCGTCCAGCGACTCGAAAGTCTCACCCAGCATGCCGGCGATGGCGGCGTACTCTTTCTCCATCTGCCGCTTTTGCCGGCTGATCTCGCCCTTCAGCACGGCCAAGGTTTGCAGCTGGTTCCAAATCAACAGAAGCGTTAGCGCCACAAAGACAACGCATCCCAGCAGCACTGCCGAATTGACGAAGAACTCGGTCTTAAAGCCCTTGGCTTCCTTCATTTGTGTGGCCACGATGATGGTTGCCACGGGAATGCCTAGCAGTTGGTTCTGTATGTCCGACAGAACCTTATGAATCTTGCCCACGTACTCGACGCGCGCGGCCTCCACAGTGTCTTTGAGCTTGTCGTAAGAAAAGCCGGCGGCGTACATCTTGTATCCCTGGTCATAGGCCGCTCGGAGCTCTTTGGCATGGCTTAGCAAGTAGGCAAAGCGAGAGGCCACCGGCTGCGGGCGCAACAGATCCACGATGGCCGTCGCCAGGATGGCTGCGCACTGCTTCTTATGCGTGTCACTCGGTATCAGAGTCGTCAGCGCCCTCACCTCGTCCGCGTTCATCTGCTTGAGATCAGCAGCGCTGAAATTCACCGGGAGATCAAAGCGCCCACCACTGATGAATACAAGGTTTTGTTCATGCGTGTCCAGGAAACCGGCCACATCCTTCAGCGACTGGACGAGATTCACAACCAGGCGGTAACGCCCGACTTCGGTCTTCTCGTCCAGGGCATCATCCGACGACTCCTTGGTCTCAAGCACCAAGAACCTCGATTTGGCGCGAATCCGGTTTTCCGGCTCCGAGAGAAGGTCATCCATGTCCTTGGCGACGGATGCCCAACCCGGGCGCGGATCAAACGACAGGTTGATCGTGCTGCCGACGGTGGCCGCGTCAAGCCCGCCAACCACGTAGACACCAGTGTCTTGGGCATGGTTAAGGCACAACTCGACCGCGGCGCGGTCCGTGTCCGCCGCCACGAAGAAGGTGCCGCGCGTCTCACCTGGCGCCTGCGCCACGAAGCTTCGGGCGATGAGCGCAAGAGCGGTCCAGACCAGATCAGTCATCACGCTGCTCGGCTTCCAGTTCAGCCTTGAGCGCATCGGGAAGATTGCGCAGCAGCAGGTCGCCGGTCTCGGGAATGAACTTGGCGTGTCCCTTGCTCAGGGCGCGGCGGTCAAGGTCCAAGGACCAGTACGCGGTCTTGCCGTGGAACTTCAGCAGCGGCTTCAAACTGCGGCTATCGGGCACGAACCCGTCACTGATCTCCACTGCAGCGGAGGCCAGAGAGTGTTGAAGCTTTTGGGGCTCCTGCGGCCAAGCCACATTGGTGAGCTCTTCCAAGCTCAACGGTTCGCGTCCCTTGCTGCGCTCGACGCAGTATGCGTGCGCGCGCCGCAGGAACTCATCCTCCGCGGCTTGGTCCAGTCCCTCACCGCGGGCAAATGTGCGCAGCCCCTCGACGAGTCGCTTGGTGTCCTCTGTATCCTTGATAACCAGCTTGCAGCCGAGGAAGTACATGAAGTACTCCGCAACCTCACCCCGAGCTTTCAAGAAGCCGACATAGCGGCTGGATTCGTCGCCCGCCAACCACGAGGTCAGGTTGACGCGGCCAGCAACGCGGACGTTGTTCAGGTCGACGTGCACCGACTCCTCGATCTCGAGCGTGGCTTCATTGACGGCGCTGCTGGACACATTGTTGATCATCGCGACCAAAAACCAGTCGTCCCCGGTTTTCGACCGGCCGTGAACCATCAAAACGTAGCCTCCCTTGGAGGCCGGCGCCTGCATCGCCTTGCCCGACAGCACGTTCATCAGAAGTTTCGTCCCATCGACAAAGGGCGTTGCAGCGTCCTTGAACATGCCGCGGAGCACCGGAGCCGTCGGGAACGTCAGCTCGTCCTCCTCGAAGCGACCGTAACCCTTGCTCGCACGGTTGCCGTACAAATCAGTGATCTGCTCGACCAAGGTGATCACGGCCGGCGTCAAGAGCAGCGCGGCATCCCGAGTTTGCACCGACGCAGGACCATGCGGCTCCTTCGTCAGCTTATGAAGCACGGCGGCGTGGATCGTGGTCATCTTCTCTCCCTGATTTTTAGATGGTCGTCACCTCAAGTTGCCATGCCGAGCGAGAGCGCGACGGCGGACCAGATGAGCGTGAGCTTAAAAGCGGGCTGGCTCAATACGTGAGCCACCTAGCGACAGTTGCCCGTTCAGGGTTCTATTTCTCGCCAGCGAAACTGGCTGACGCGGAGTTTAGGCACTCAGCCCCCTAGAACGTGGCGTCAAACCGCCGTTGATATTTACGCCTGTGCATAGGCAACCTCAGGGCAGAGGCGCCCGAGTGAGATGGCACGGATCAGCGAGAACCGTCCGCAGTCTGCGGCCTAGACATCAGCTCTCCCACACAGGAGAACGGCGTCTCAACCGGCCCTGCGACGAAGGGCGCTGGAGACCGTAATCTTGCGTGCTGGCGTCGCGGCGCTGACCTTGGGCCGCGCGCCCGCCCGGAGCTTGGCGATGGCCAGCGGGCGAGGTGAACCCGCCATGACGCCACCAACATGCCTCGGCTCAGCGGCCCCAAGCTCGCGGACCTGCTCACGCGTGAGCCCAGTCGCGAACACCCGCGAAGCCTTCTCTGCCAGCTCGTCAGAGATAGTGACGAACTTCCCAGGGGCCACCCGAATCCGCTTAATTGGGCGAACTTTACGCCGAAGCAATCTAGCCATTCTGTTGGCTACGGAGCATCGTGAAAACCTTCGTACCAAAACGCCTGCACGCGGGCGGCTGCCAGGGCACAGCGGACGTTGCGGGGCCTCCCTTAAAACGAGTCAGCTAACGCAGCTTTCAGCACAAGATCAATGTCGCCCTGCTCGATGGCCAGCCTGGGGGTACGCCCCGCCAGCATGCCGGCAGGCGCTTCGAGGAAGGCAAGCATCACCCAGCCGTCAGTTGTGCCGAGGGCATTCCCGAGTTGGGGAATCGCATCCCACAAAGCCGGCTCAAACTGCCAACGGGGCAATCGATAGCTGTTCCGGGGCCGCTTCAGCGCGATCACCCGTCCCTGCGAAATCCATGTACGCATGGTCACCACCTCTGCGCAGGCCAGCATGGCCGCATCGCCAACGGAAAGCATGTCGTCCGCTCCTGCACGCTCCGCGCGGAATCTCGCGCCGGCGGCCAAAATGGTCCTTGTCTTGGCTGTGGAGACGTAGCGATCGGCACCGGCACCCAAGTCCGGACCGATCAGTTTGTCAGCGCGTTTCATTGGACGTGTCCTCCTCCAGCGAGCGGCCCGCTTGAAGCAAGTCAGCCACGATGCGGCGGTAGATTTCTAGCATCCCCTCGTCCAACAAGGAGAACCCGTGACGCCGGGCCGCAGATTCGATGAGCTTGCGCCCCGGGAACTGTTCGGAAGCCACGACATCCGTCACCAGAACCCTTAGGAGTTCGAGGCGCTGCGCCGTGCGCGCCTGGCGCAAGTGCTCCACACGTCGTCGACGCGCTCCGGTCAGCGCAGCAACCTGATCATCGAACCAGTACCGCAGATAGCCGCGACTGACGCCGGCCGCCGAAGCAACATCGCGAAGGCTTGGCGGAGCATTTTGAGAAACGGCCTGATGGAGCAACCGTGCGCTGAGGGAACGCACGTTCTCATCATGCCTGACACGTCGAGCGCCAGCCCTCTGCTGCGGGACCAGCGAAGACAGATGCCTCGGCTCTTCTCCAAACACCCGCCGAGCGCCGCAGCCTAGCGCCGAACAGACCCTGACGATGGCGCCAATAGAAACGCGATCCTGGCGCTGCAGCCAGGCGTTGAACGCCCGTGGCTGAAAGCCCATCCGTCGACATAGCGCTGCGCGCTGCCCCTTGCCGAGCGACGCTACGGCTTCGTCGATGAAACTCAGCCAGCTCTCCTTCGGGTCGCGAGCCAGCCCATCTTGAATCGCCACCAGTTCATCAATGAGCTGCTCGGTCTCGAGCCCCCCCGGAGTCGGTCGCACCTGCTCCTGCGAGTTCGTCGACGTTAGGTCGAACAGTGGGGACAAGCAATGGTCGCAATACCCGATAGTGGGATGCCGCGGCAAGGCCGGCTGGAGCCGGCCACAGTGCCCGCACCGATCATGCAGCGGGATGCCATGGTCACTGCAGTGACTGACCGCGGCAAGCGACCAGCGAAGCTGCCAGTGCGCACCGTCTGGCGTGGCCCACCCTGCCCTCAAGCACTCCGGACACCATCGCGGGCGTCGCGCCAAGAGCGACTTGCCGTTGGGTGGGAGCAGGCTTGCCCATGGCAGCATCGATAGCGAAGCCAGATCACGTCTGCCTGTGCCACCGCCCAGGGCTCGCGCGAAGGTTTCGGCATACACGCCTATGCCATCGATGGTCAGCGCATGCCGTGCGAAGAAGCTGGCGTATGCCCACGGAGAGATCGATGGCTCCAGCTGAACTAGCACGCGAGCGACCAGGTCTCGGGGACGCAATGCGTGCTCTGCTGCCAGTCGGACAAGGTAGCCACGCAGCGACTCGCGAGCCGGCCCGCCGAGGCCACGAGGCTCAAGGCCGTACAGCACCGTTCCCACCTTGAGATCCTGCGACCGCTCAGCCGGGATCATGGAATCAGCCTCACGGCATGCTGACACGGCCGGCCCCTCCAACTTTGTCCCTCACCGGCAGGCGCTCCCCGATTCGCTTGTCATATCGGGCTCCAGCAGGTCGCGGTGCCCGCCCTGGGCAGTCATCAACGACCCGAGGGCGTCGCATCTCGTGCAGCCGATCAACGAGCGCCTGTGGCGGCATGCGAACAAGCTGCTCGACCGTGTCCGCCCCAACATCCTCTAGCGCCAGACAGCCAGCCGCGGACTCTTCGAGGATACGGATGATGGCCTTGTTGGACTGGGCAGATCGATCCAGGGTTTCCACGTTGATCGACGCCGCGCCAGCCTGCGCAGCATCCTCAAGCGCGTCCCGCAAAAGGTCGCGCAGGATGCCGACGCAGCCGGCCGTCTTGTTGAAGAAGTAGTCCACCTGCTTGAGCAGTCCCTCCTCGAGCGGAACGGGTAGCGCCTTTGCCAGGGCATCCAGAGTCGACTTGAAAGCGACTCGATCTTCCTTTTGCTCGAGCCGGTAGCTGGGGAAGTGCACGATCTGGCTGCGCCGCATGAGCTGGGCGCTGTGGTCCCGAATCTCCAGGAGCTTGTACGTGCCCAGCAGAACGAGGGTGGCATCGCAGAGGTCCGCCAGGGACTTCAAGGTCTCGAACTGGAACTCGAGATGCTTGGGGTCATGGCACATCAAGATATGGTGGGCCTCATCGATGATCCAGAGGCGTGTCTTGCGATGCCGAAACGCTTTCTCAATCTGCCGACGCAGTGGGTCCGTGCTCAGCGATTCGCCAATGCTCTTCATCCCAGGCGCCGCTTCAAACATGGCCATTTGACCCGGGTACACCTTGCGCTCGATCAAAGGCTCGTTCAGCTGCTCGAGCGTGCGAACATAAAAGTCCTTCCAGTTAAAACTCCGGCCGTGGGGCGGCGTCGCTGTCACCAGCACTGCTGGCACGAGCGACGGATCCGCCTGGCACTCGGCCGCGGCGTTGAGCAAGGCCTTCTTACGTATGCTGCCGCCCAATGTGGATTTGCCGACACCCGTCGGGCCCGTGATGATGACGACGCGCGAGGCGTGGCCCACAGAGGTCAGGGCCAAGGCGCGGCTATAGGCGGCTTCGAAGTGAGGATGCTGCTTGCGGACGCCTTCAAACTTCGCGACAAGGGAGCGTACGCCAGCTTCGTCCAGCTTGCGGTCGGCCCCGTTCATTCGATGTCTCCGTAATCGACCACATCGAGCCCGGCAAAGACATCGCCGTCAAGATCCGGGTCGACTGGTGGTGAAGCCCCCGCTTCGGGCCGACGAGCTGCTTCCGCAATGGCAGCCTGCGCCTTTTCGTGCGCCAACGCAGCTTCGGCGTCCTCGACCAGTTGCTGCTCAACTTGCCCCACCTCGGCGAGGTGCCGCGCCAGCAGCTTGACGTTGATGACACGATTGCCATAGCTCGCCCGCAGGCGGTCTCTCAGCTCCGCGCTGGCTGCTTCCAACTGACGTTCGGTGTAGCGCTGGAAGAGCGCGAAGTAGTCCGATTTCAGCTCGATCCACTTTCCGCCGACCTGGGCATATGCAAGCCCCATGTTGAAAGGGTCGTAACGCACAGGGACATCGGACCCCTTGAGGCCTGGCGCATTCAGCTCGGGAGCCGAGTATGGAATCTTGTTGATCTTGACGTAGCCGTTGGGGCGAACTCGTGCTGTTCCCTTGTCGGTGGACGGCAGGCTGATCATCCGCAGGTTCTCGTCGAAGGCGATGCGCTGGTGCTCGCGGGCGCCATGCGCGCTGATGCCATGCCGGAAGGCCTCTCGGGGCGAGACGCCCAGGTTCTCGTTCACCTGGTTGGCATAGCCTTCGTCCAAGTAGGCATTCACCGCATCTGTGAACGTGCCGATGGTCCAGACGGCACGCTTGCGCGGATCGTGGGTGGGCGACATGCTGCGCGGACTCTGCAACGGCTTGTTGTTGCCGCGCAGCTCGTGGATGAAGTCCACATTGGCTCGCTTGAAGAGGAGTTCTATCAGCGTGCCGTGTCGCGGTGCGCCTTTGGGCCGATTGGTCTTGCTGCAATTCAGGAACGCCAGCAGACGCTCGAAATACGTGCTGATGAAATCGCTGCCAGCATCCACGACGATCATGGCGGGAACCCGGCCGTGAAGACGGACGCAGTTACGCAGCACCATCATGCAAGATCGATAGCTGGGCGGATCGAAGGTCACGTAGGTGGCCAGCACCATCCGGGAAAAAGCGTCGATCATCACCGTCAGCCAGCACTTGCCCGTCTTGCGTTCGAAGCGCGGGTCAACAAGCTGCAGGTCGACCTCCGTGTGATCGATGTGACCGATCTCGAACGGGCGCTGTCCGTGTCGCGGCGTATCGACCTCCAGCCACCAGTACCACTGCTTGATCTGGTAGGCCTGCTTGGCGCCCTGCCGGGCCTCCACAAGTTCTACCGCGGTGAAGCTGCGCTCGATCGCGCGGGAGACCGTCTTCTCACTCGGCTGGATCGTGCCTGCTTCCTCGCATAGGTTGCGGATCAGGCCCCAGGCAGCCTTCAGGGTGGGCGCTTCGGGCTTGAGATATTTCGTCTGGATGACGTGGTCGATGATCGTCATCGTGGCGGGCGGGAGCTTCGGCAAGCGATTGCCGCGACGGTGAATCTTGGGCAGCAGGCCGAAAAACCCATTGCCGTAGACCTCCTGCCCTTCCCGCCACTCGCTGCGCCACTTCGTCATCGTTCGGGATGGAACGGGCGGATGTGTCATCCCGTCGTCGAGGCGCTCCTGGGGGAACAGCGCGGCGTACTTCTTTAGGGCCTCGGTGTACTCGGCTTCAGTCGCCCGAACCATCCGCTCCTTCAGACGCGCCGCACAGGCCGGCGGCGCACCGGCATCGGCATGAATCTCACCCTTCCCAATCAGTGCCTCAATGTGCTGCCGCTCCAGCTGCACGAGACCGCCCTCCTCCGACCGGAGGTAGAACATGGACTCGCCCACGTTGACGATCTGCAGGGGCCGCCCGTCCCAGACCAGGCGCGACCCAGGCGTCAGCTCGACGACGTTGATGTCCAGCACCCTCTGCGAATTTTCGGAGGCCAGTATGGCCTGATGGGCCCGAGCGCATTCTTCGTCGCGATACACGTGGGTCATCCAGGGCTCACTGAGCCTGCTGGTCTCCAGTGGGACGTACAAGTCGCCACGTGCGATCAAGGTGTACAGGTGGTCCACGTTGACCTGCATGGCACATAGGTCCCTGATCAACAGCCATCTGGCTGAACTTACCGTGTCAACAATGCGAGAGCGCTCCGGCGCCGGCACTTCGAGCACGTCATCGACGAGGAAGTCGTCCAGCATTCGAAGGTTGTCGACGAGCACCGGATTGTTCTCATCGGCGACCCGGACGATGTAGCCCATGCCCCAGGCCCGCGCAGCTTGCTCGCCCGGCAGATAGCGCCACCGGCCATCTGCCTCACACACGAAGTTGACGTCGCCATCACGGCGCTGATCCTCGAGCCATTGACGGGGCTTGCACTCCACCCAACCCACGAAGTTTCCCTGCAACAGCAGGAAGTCAGCCGTCTTGGGCTGGTTGGTGCGGCGCCCATCCTTTCGAATGATGGGAAGCGCGGTGGGCTCTGGTTGGTCCCAGAACTCCAAGGTGTTGGGGTCGAACTCCCAGGTCCAGAGGGCAGGCAACTCGCAGGTGCGACTTTCCGCCTGGATGGTTCGCCCCATCTTGCGGCTGGCAAAGCGGCAAGTCACGTTGCGCGCGCTGGACCCGACGGCACGCGATGGGTCGGATGCGCGCACGCGTCTGATGTAGGCCGCACCTGCGGCGGTGACGCCGCGTGATTCGAGGTACTCGTTCAGTTGTTCTTCGGTCATCATGGATCGTTCTCCCGGAAGGAGAACAAGCCAGCCACCCTGCTAATGGCGCAGACAACGAGCATCGAGGCCCGGCTGCCGGCTTGTTCCCGTCCCGTCTGGTTGCCGTCGGTATTGCCTTTGGCACCGATCAATCGACGCACCCGGAGTGCGCGTTCTGCAACCTTAGGCTTCGCCCATGGGTAGATTCAAGAAATCGTTTTTTTACGAACCGCCGCATCAGCGAAGGCCTGAGGATGGGGCCTGCCAAGGGGTGCGGGATCGATGAAGACGCGAAACGAACAGATGGCGATGCGTGACGCCGTGGCGCGTGGGCGGCCCTATCGGCCAGAGGTAGAAATCAGCCGCACCCAGAGTTGGGCGTCAATCGTGGTTCGCCAGACAGGCTTGACGTTGCGGGAACTGGATCGCCGGTGCGGTGCCCCCGGATCCGGGCAGTGGTCGAAGTACCTTCGGGGACACAGTTCGCCAACCGCGGAGAAACTTGCGCAGATCGAAAGGATCGCTCCCGGGACGAGCCGATATTACGATTCGCCTTTCTGGGATTTCCTTGACCCAGGTTCGCTTGGAGAACGGAATCCCCGCAAGCTTTACGAATGGCTGGACGAGTCCCTTGGTACCATATTCCTTCTGGCCGAACCTCCCGATGTGCTCTTCTGGAGAGTTCCGCACCAAGTCCACAACGACCTCAAATTAATTTTCACTTCAAAATCGGCTTTCATGAAGCCGTTTGATACCGTTGCAGCGCTCCTGGCACTGACCCATGAATCAGTGGTTACTCAGAACTTCGAGGGGTTCGCCCACTGCGCAGTTACTTGGCGTCGACTTTGCACTCAGATTGACAATGACCCGAAGTTGAGCGAAGGGCTCTGGAGTGCGATGCCCGAGGACCTCATCTTTAAGTTCGCGGATCGGATCGACGAGATCTACGAATCCTACGAGCTTGGCGCCTAAACAAACGGATCAATCGATCGTTGGATCATGGCGCAGGTAGCGTTGACACTTGCCAGTCACGATGCCGACCCAGGCAGACACATCGCCGAGATCACCGAGGTAGGGCATGACAAGCTCAGCCGTTCTGACCTGCAACCCGCCACCCGTACCAGCCGATATGAGGAATCCGCTGGGATGAAGGAGATTACTCCTGGGTTTGCTGCGGCGCCGGCACGGCGCCGCCGGTTGTTTGACGATGCTGGGCTGCAAACTGCGCTGGCGGCATCCGCCCACAGCTGCTGTGCGGCCGTACCTCGTTGTAGTCGATCCGCCAGCGTGCGATCTCTGCACGCGCCTGCTTCAGGCTCTGGAACCAGTGTTCGTTGAGGCACTCGTCTCGGAACTTGCCGTTGAAGCTCTCGATGTAGGCGTTCTGTGTCGGTTTGCCCGGCTGGTTGAGGATGTGGCGTACGCCCTTGGCCTGCGCCCAGGCCATGAAGGCCCGGCTGGTGAACTCCGGCCCCTGGTCGGTTCTCACCGCCTGCGGGTAGCCCCGGAACCGCGCCACCTGGTCCAGCACGCGCACGACGTACTCGCCACCAATGCCGTGATCGACGGCGATGTCCACGCACTCGTGGCTGAAGTCGTCGGTGACGGTCAGGCACTTGATGCGCCGCCCGCTGGCCAGGCTGTCGCTGACGAAGTCCATGCTCCACACCTCGTTGATCGCCTGGCACTCGTGCAGCGGCACGCGTTCGAGCTTCAGGCGCTGCTTGCCGCGGCGCTTGCGCACCGACAGGTCAGCCAGCTTGTAGAGCCGGTACACGCGCTTGTCGTTGATCTTCGTGCCTGCGGCGCGCAGCAGATCGCCGATGCGCCGGTAGCCGAAGCGCCGCCGCTCGTGCGCCAGCTCGACGATGCGCTGGCTCGTCGCCTGGTCGTGCTGCTCACGCTGGGGCGGGTGCCGCCAGCTGTCGCGGGACAGGCCCACCAACGCGCAGGCGCGCCGTTCACTGATCAAGGTCGCTTCCAACATCGTGCCCACCGCGCGTCGCTTCGCCGGCGGGCTCAGCGCTTTACGCCGAAGGCCACCTTCAGCGCCTCGTTGTCCAGCACGGCCTCGGCCAGCAGCTTCTTGAGTCGGTTGTTCTCGACTTCGAGGTCGCGCAGCCGTTTGGCGTCGCTGGTCTCCATGCCGCCGAACTTGGCCCGCCACTTGTAGAAGGTCGCCGAGCTGAACCCTTCTCGGCGGCACAGGTCAGCCACGCTCATGCCGGCATCGGCCTGCATGATGAACCCAATGATCTGCTCGTCTGTGTACCTGCTCTTGCGCATCGCGCTTCCTCTCGGTTGCGCGGATTCTTCTCTATTGCCGTGGTACGGGTGGCGGGTTGCAGGTCACATGCGGGTTCCAGGCGTTTTGCAGGCCCGACTATTTCCGGTCAGTTTTGTGGTTTGACCAGAGATTCTATCCGGCAACGACCCAAGATATACGTAGCCATTCGGCTGCACATCGCGGAATGCCCCCTGCATTTGCCCAAAGATGTAGTTGGCATCCTCAATGGATAGCCCGTTCGGGTCTGCATAGCTCAGAGGATTTCCACCCACGTAGGCATACGTGTTGATGCCCCCGTTAAGCTCGATAGGGTCACTTTGGACGCAACTCTAAAGCTACTAGTCATATTGAACGACCTGTACGCCAACAGACCCAAAAAAGAAGGCCAGATGCACCCCCAAGTAACGCAAATCTCACAGCCGTTGCAAATTCAAGTTCGCTGCTGAATCTTATGACCAGCAGTACGACCAAGCCTGCCAGCGCCCCCGAAGCTGAAGCGGTCCACCACCTAACACAACTCCATCTTCGCAATAACAGATACAGCGGCGCACCTAATATTAGAGTGCTGGATAATGAAAAGAAGTACGCAACTAAGAAAGTTCCAATAAGTGATTGAGGATCGCGCTCTCCCGAAAGGGGGTGCACAACGGCAAAGTACGCAGCCGGAACTACGGAGGCGACGAAGAATCCAAAAATGGTAGCTTGGTACTGTCGCATTTCGGCGCTCTACTTCTTGCAAATGCATTCGTCCACAAACTTTTTCATTTGTTTTCCCCACAGAAGTTCATTTGCTGCTGTCCTCACCATAGAAGGGACAAGAAAAGACTGAATTGGATGTGTTCCTTCACCGACTGTATGCGCTATACCATTTGACACGTATCGCGCAACATAGCCGGGACCAAACGCGCTTCTTGGTCCAGTAACGTTGACGACGACTTGGCTGCCAGTTCTTAGGTCGGTCGTTAAGTAGGAAGTCACTATGTTGACAGGAGCTACTCCAGGAACAACCGCATTATTGGGAGTGCCATTGGGCGTTGCGGGGTTCGGATTGCCAGGCGTAGGGTTGTTTTTGATTTTATCGAGCACGCATTGCAAATCAGCCTCGCCCAGCCCCTGTACAACGTCGTATGCATGCGCAAGCGGATTCCACCCAACCAATACATCAGGGAACCCCGGTTGAGCCGGAATTTTGAAAGACGGGCCGCCAGGGAAGTTGCATGTGGTAAATCCACTTGCTGTAGTGCACTCAAGTCCAAAAGGGTCTATCGAATTAACGGGATTTCCACCCACATATGCGTACGTGTTAACACCGCCACCGAGGCCTATCGGGTCAGATTGGGTATACCTCCCGACCCGGGGGTCATAGTACCGATTGCCGTTGTAGTACAGCCCGCTCTCGGCGTCGAAGTACTGCCCCGGCAGGCGCAGGTTGATCGTGGTCTTGGTGCCGGTGCTGCTCGGGTCTTCGTTGGGCGGTGTGCTGCCGAAGGCGTCGCTCTCCCAGGTCCAGACGATCCTGGCGCTCTGGTCGCTGGCTTTCCTGGGGCTG
>RXJV01000156.1:3832-19666 GCA_003963075.1 Burkholderiales bacterium | reverse complement strand
CAACATGTCCCAAACCCAAACCGCCGCTTCCGGCATGGAATCCTTTGCCGCAATGTTCGAGGAGTCGCTGCAGCGCTCCGACATGCGCGCTGGCGAAGTGATCTCGGCCGAAGTCGTTCGTGTCGAACACAACTTCGTCGTCGTCAACGCAGGCCTCAAGTCCGAAGCCTACGTGCCCATCGAAGAGTTCAAGAACGACCAGGGCGAACTGGAAGTCCAGGTCGGCGACTTCGTCTCCGTCGCCATCGACGCCATCGAAAACGGCTACGGCGACACCATCCTGTCGCGCGACAAGGCCAAGCGCCTGGCCTCGTGGCTGAGCCTGGAAACGGCCCTGGAGTCCGGCGACTTCGTCACCGGCACCGTCTCCGGCAAGGTCAAGGGCGGCCTGACCGTCCTGGTCAACGGCATCCGCGCCTTCCTGCCCGGCTCGCTGCTGGACACCCGCCCGGTGAAGGACATGAGCCCGTTCGAGGGCAAGACCATGGAATTCAAGGTCATCAAGCTCGACCGCAAGCGCAACAACGTTGTGCTGTCGCGTCGCGCGGTGGTCGAGGCTTCGATGGGTGAGGAGCGCGCCAAGCTGCTCGAGACGCTGTCCGAAGGCGCGATCGTCAACGGCGTGGTCAAGAACATCACCGAGTACGGCGCGTTCGTCGACCTCGGCGGCATCGACGGCCTGCTGCACATCACCGACATGGCCTGGCGCCGTGTCCGCCACCCAAGCGAAGTGGTGACGGTCGGCCAGGAACTGACGGCCAAGGTCCTGAAGTTCGACGCCGAGAAGAACCGCGTCTCCCTGGGCATCAAGCAACTGGGCGACGACCCGTGGTTCGGCGTGGCCCGCCGCTACCCGACCGGCACCCGCCTGTTCGGCAAGGTCACCAACATCGCCGACTACGGCGCCTTCGTCGAGATCGAGCCGGGCATCGAAGGCCTGGTGCACGTCTCCGAGATGGACTGGACCAACAAGAACATCGCCCCCAGCAAGCTGGTCTCGCTGGGCGACGAAGTCGAAGTCATGGTCCTGGAAATCGACGAAGACAAGCGTCGCATCAGCCTGGGCATGAAGCAGTGCAAGGCCAACCCGTGGGAAGAGTTCGCCGAGAACGTCAAGCGCGGCGACAAGGTCAAGGGTCCGGTCAAGTCGATCACCGACTTCGGCGTGTTCGTGGGCCTGGCCCAGGGCATCGACGGCCTGGTGCACCTGTCCGACCTGTCGTGGGACGAGTCCGGCGAGACCGCCGTTCGCAACTTCAAGAAGGGCCAGGAAGTCGAAGCCGTCGTGCTGGCCGTCGATGTCGAGCGCGAGCGCATCTCCCTGGGCATCAAGCAGCTGGACAGCGACCCCTTCACCGCCTACACGACCATCAACGACCGCGGCGCCTCGGTGACCGGCAAGGTCAAGACCGTCGACCCGCGCGGCGCTGAAGTCGAGTTGGCTGAAGGCGTGCTGGCCTATCTGCGCGCCTCGGAAATCTCCCGCGACCGCGTGGAAGATGCCCGCAACGTGCTGAAGGAAGGCGACGAAGTCACCGCCGTGATCGTCAATGTGGATCGCAAGACCCGCAACATCCAGCTGTCGATCAAGGCCAAGGACAACGCCGACCAGCAGGAAGCCATGCAGCGCCTGAGCCAGTCGAACGAGCGCGAGACCGCCGGCACCACCAGCCTGGGCGCCCTGCTGCGCGCCAAGCTGGACAACCAGGGCAACTAAGCCCTCGATGACGCGCCCGGCCTGCTCGCAGGCCGGGTATGCTCAGCACAGGCTCGCCGGCCTCGCCCGCGAGCCTGTTTCAATTCTGATTCCTCCCCCGCCACGCCATGACTCGCTCCGACCTCGTCGCCGTGCTCGCCGAACGATTTGGCCAATTGACCCAGCGCGACACCGAGTTCGCGGTCAAGACCATCCTCGACGCGATGAGCGATGCGCTGGCCCGTGGGCACCGCATCGAGATCCGCGGCTTCGGCAGCTTCTCGATCAGCCGCCGGCCGCCCCGCGTCGGCCGCAACCCGCGCAGTGGCGAGCAGGTCATGATTCCCGAAAAGCTGGCGCCTCATTTCAAGCCCGGCAAGGCCTTGCGCGAAGCCGTGGACGAGCACCTGCCCGTCGCGGACGCTTGAGCCCGGGCTGACGCAAAATTCCGCGCCATGCGCACCCTCGTCTGGATCCTGCGGGCCCTGCTCTTCTTCACGCTGTTCGCGTTCGCGCTGAACAACAGCCACGAGGCCGTCATCCGCTGGTTCTTTGGCCACGAATGGCGTGCGCCGCAGGTCATCATCGTGCTGCTGGCCTTCGGCCTGGGCGCCGCCTTCGGCGTGCTGGCGATGGTGCCGGCCTGGTGGCGCCATCGCCGCGCCGCCCAGCGCGTCGAGCCCCTGCCCTCCACCGCCACGACCGCTGCTGACGTGCCCGCCACACCCTACGCTGCCCACCAAGATGGAGTTTGACCCGCGCTGGCTGCTTTTCGTCCTGCCCGTCGTCTTCGTCCTCGGCTGGCTGGCCTCCAAGCTCGATTCGCGGCAGTGGAAGCTCGAACAGCGTGAGTCGCCCAAGGCCTATTTCAAAGGCCTGAACCTGCTGCTCAACGAACAGCAGGACAAGGCCATCGACGCCTTCATCGAGGCGGTCCAGAACGACCCGGACACCTCGGAACTGCACTTTGCGCTGGGCAGCCTGTTCCGCCGCCGTGGCGAGACCGAGCGCGCCGTGCGCGTGCACGAGCACCTGCTGCGCCGCGGTGATCTCTCCAAGGCCGACCGTGCCCGTGCCCAGCACGAGCTGGCCCAGGACTTCTTCAAGGCCGGGCTGTTTGACCGCGCGGAGAACGCCTACGCGGTGCTGCGCGGCACCGCCTTCGAGCGCGAAGCCCGCCTGGCGCTGCTGTCGCTGTATGAACGCTCGCGCGACTGGGCCAAGGCGGCCGACATTGCCGCAGAACTCGAGTCCGCAGGCACGGGGTCGTTCTCCAACCGCATCGCTCACTATCTCTGCGAGCAGGCGCTGGTGGCCCAGTCCCAGGGGCATGCCGACCTGGCCCTGGACCTGCTGGCCCAGGCCCAACGCCGCGCACCCGAAGCGGCCCGGGCCTATGTCCTGCAAGGCCAGATGCTGCTGAAGGCCGGGCAGCCCGAGGGCGCGCTGCTGGCCTTCAGCAAGCTGCTGGCGGCCAACCCGCCAGCCTTCAACCTTGTGGCGGCCGACTGTGCCGCCGCGGCCAAAGCCTTGGGCCAACCGGACCGGGGCATCGACCTGCTGTCGGCCCAGTACCAGCGTGAGCCCAGCCTGGCCTTGCTGCGGGCCCTGGCCAGCCTTCAACCCGAGCCGCAACGGGCCCGCCTGGCCGCGCATCTGCGCGACCAGCCCGCCCTCTCCGCAGCGGCCGACCTGCTCAAGCTCAACGCGGCCGCATTGCCGCCCGAGGAAGCCACTCCGATCATCCAGGCGCTCGACAAGGCGGCCAAGCCCCTGCAACGCTATCGCTGCGCGGCCTGCGGTTTCGAAGCCGCCCACTACTTCTGGCAATGCCCGGGCTGTCTGAACTGGGACAGCTATCCGCCCCAACCCATCGAGGAACTCAGCTGATGAGCGCCCAACCGGCCGCCGAGGACCGCTTCGTCATCTGCATGAAGTGGGGCAGCAAGTACGGCCCCGAATACGTCAACCGCCTGTTCGGCATGACGGCCCGCCACCTGCGCGGGAGCTTCCGTTTCGTGTGCTTCACCGACGACACCCAGGGCATCCGGCCCGAAGTCGAATGCCTCCCCCTGCCCGAGACCCACGCCGCCCAGGGCAAGCGCGATGGCGGATGGAAAAAGTTGGGCAGCTATCAGGCCGATCTGTTCGGCCTCAAGGGCACGGCCTTGTTCCTCGACCTGGATGTGGTCATCGTCGGCGACCTGACCGAGTTCTTCGAACCGCCGGGCGAGTTCCTGATCATCAAGGACTGGAAGCGCCCCTGGCGTGTCACCGGCAACTCGTCCGTCTACCGCTATCGCATCGGCGCCCACGCCGACGTGCTGGCGCATTTCATCGCCCACCAGAACGAGGTGCGCGCCACCTATCGCAACGAGCAGGAGTTCCTCAGCCATTTCCTGCACGCCCAGGGCAAGCTCGCCTACTGGCCCAAGGACTGGTGCGCCAGCTACAAATACCACTGCCTGCCCCTGTGGCCCACCAGTTTCTGGCGCGACCCCTTCATTCCGCAAGGCGCGCGGGTGCTGGTCTTCCATGGCGTGATGAACCCGCCCGATGCCCTTGTCGGCCGCTCGCAGGGCAACTGGCGCCATGCCCGCCCGGCGCCCTGGATCGCCGAGCATTGGCGCGAGTAGGTCCATGAAAGGCCTCATCCTCCAGCTCGACGGCCACGCCTCGCACCCGCCCTTGTCGGGCTGGTTGCCCGATCCAGAAGCTCGCGTGCCCCGGCCAGCGCGGTTCAACCCGTCGCTTCGCACGGTGCCGATGATTGCGCCGGGCGCTGCACACCACCACTGACGCCGATGAAATCCCTCTTTTTGCGCAATCTCGAAGAGCACCTGCAACTGATGCAGGCATTGCACTCGCTGGATCCACAGGTCCAGCAGGCCGGCCAGCGACTGGCCGCCGTGCTCGGCGCCGGCGGCAAGATCATGTTCTGCGGCAACGGCGGCTCGGCGGCGGACAGCCAGCACCTGGCCTCCGAGCTCACCGGCCGCTTCATCAAGGACCGCCGCCCCTTGGCCGGCCTGGCGCTGACGACCGACAGTTCGGCGCTGACCTGCATCGGCAACGACTACAGCTTCGAAGACGTGTTTGCGCGTCAGGTGCAGGGCCTGGGCCGTCCGGGGGACGCGCTGATCGGCATCTCGACCTCGGGCAACTCGGCCAATGTCTTGAAGGCGGTCGAGTCCGCCAAGGCGATGGGCATCTACACCCTGGGCCTGCTGGGCCGCGATGGTGGCAAGCTCGCTGCGGCCTGCGACGACAGCATCATCGTCCCGAACCCTGTCACTGCACGCATCCAGGAAGCCCATTTGCTGATCGGACACACGCTGTGCGGGCTGATCGAAGCCGAGATGGGCCTGGGCCAATGAACCCGATACCGAGCAAGGCGCAGCTCGCCGCACGACGCGTCCTCGTCGTCGGCGATGTGATGCTGGACCGCTACTGGCACGGCGCCGTGGATCGCATCTCGCCAGAAGCCCCGGTGCCGGTCGTGCGGGTTGAGCGTGAGGAGCTGCGGCTGGGCGGTGCCGCCAATGTCGCGCTGAATGTGCGCACCCTCGGCGCACAGGCCACGCTGCTGACCGTGGTCGGCCAGGACGAGGCCGCCCAGCAGCTGCGCCAGCTGCTGCACCAGCATGACATCGCCACCGTGCTGCGCGACGACAAGCAGTTGCACACCATCGTCAAACTGCGCGTGATCGGACGTGCCCAGCAGCTCATCCGGATCGACTTCGAGAACGAGCCCGATCACGAGGTGCTGAGCCAGATGCTGGACGCCTTCGAGGAGCAGCTGCCCAGCCATGACCTGGTGCTGTTCTCCGACTACGGCAAGGGCGGCCTCACCCACATCCCCCGCATGATCGAACTGGCCCGCCAGGCCGGAAAGCCGGTGCTGATCGACCCCAAGGGCAATGACTACCGCCGCTACGCCGGTGCCAGCGTGATCACGCCCAACCGCGGCGAGCTGGCGCAAGTGACCGGCCCCTGGAAAGGCGAGCCCGACCTGCTCGCCAAGGTCGACCGGCTGCGCTCCGAGATCGATGTCGACGCCGTGCTGCTGACCCGCTCCGAGGAAGGCATGACCCTGTTCGACGCCGGCGGCGTCACACACGAGCCGGCACGTGCGCGCGAGGTGTTTGACGTCACCGGCGCCGGCGACACCGTCATCGCAACGCTGGCCGCGCTGCTGGCGGCGCAGCTGCCCCTGGAGCAGGCCATGCGTCTGGCCAACAAGGCCGGCGGCATCGTCGTCGGCAAGTTCGGCACCGCAACCGTCAGCTACGAGGAGCTGGCGGCATGAGCAGTCTCGAAAGCAAGCTCATCGACGCCGCCGCGCTCGACGACGCGGCGCTGACCGCGCGACTCGGCACACTGGGGCGCCCGCTGGTGTTCACGAACGGCGTGTTCGACGTGCTGCACCGCGGCCATGTCGCCTACCTGCACGCGGCACGCCAGCAAGGCGCCAGCCTCGTCGTCGCCGTCAACACCGACGCGTCGGCGCGCCTGCTCGGCAAGGGCCCGGACCGGCCGCTGAACCGCGACGTCGACCGCGCCCTCGTGCTGGCCGGCCTCGCATCGGTGGACGCCGTGCTGTTCTTCGACGAGCCCACGCCCTGTGAGCTGCTGCAGCGCGTGAAGCCGCAGCTCTATGTGAAGGGCGGCGACTACGACATGGAAACGCTGGAAGAGACGCGCCTCGTGCGCAGCTGGGGCGGCGACGCGCTGGCCATCCCCTTCGTCGACGGCTACTCGACGACGGCGCTCGTCAACCGCATCCGAAACCGCTGATGCGCCCCGCTGCCTTCCTCGACCGCGACGGCGTCATCAACATCGACCACGGCTATGTCTACCGCTGGGCCGACTTCGCCTACGTCCCCGGCACCGTCGATGCGCTGCGCCGGCTGCAGGCCGCCGGCTACGCGCTGGTCATCGTGACCAACCAGTCCGGCGTCGCGCGCGGCTACTACGACGAGGCCGCCGTCCAGACGCTGCACGACGCGCTGCGCCAGGACCTGGCCGCGCAAGGCATCACGCTGGCCGCCATCGAGCACTGCCCTCACCTGCCCGACGGCTGCGTGGCGCGCTACGCCATCGACTGCGACTGCCGCAAGCCCGCGCCCGGCATGATCCTGCGCAGCGCACAGGCGCTGGGCATCGACCTGGGCCGCTCGCTGATGTTCGGCGACAAGCCCTCCGATGTTGAAGCCGGCCAGCAGGCCGGCGTGGGCCGCTGCATCCGCGTCGCCAAGAACGGCGAGCCGGACGGCCCCGGCCTGCTGCTTGCCGACGCGCTCGATCAACTGGGGATCCGTTGAATGACCACACCCGATGCCGGCGTGCCCGTGACGCAGCGGGCAGTGCCAACCATCTACCTCGACGTGACCGACCTGATCCTCTGGATCAAACAGAACGCGACGGTCACCGGCATCCAGCGGGTGCATCTGAACTACGCCCTGCATGCCATCGGCCACAACGTCAAATTCATCATGTTCTACGGCCGCGCCTGTCGGCAGGTGGGGCTGGTGGACGACGCGGTGATCCGGCATCTGGGCCGGATGGTCTCGGGCCAGGTCATGCCGGACCCCGCCACGCTGTACCGGCTGTGCCCCAATGCGCGCTTGCGCGCCTGGAGCGACTACAGCGCGAAGTACGAAGGCAAGCCGCTGAAATATGCCTGGCACAGCTTCGCGAGCGCCACCGCATTCCATGTCGTGCAGTGGCTCTACGGGCGTCGCATGCCCGCGCCGTCGTTCGCGCCGGGTGATGTGCTGCTCAACGTCGGTCGCAGCTGGACCATCGGCGGCTATGTCCCCAAGCTCGAGGCCTTGAAGCGCGCTCATGGCCTGTCGGCTCAGCTGCTGCTGCATGACGTGATCCCGGTCGCTCACATCCAGAATCCCGCGGCGAGCCGGATCTTCACGCGTTTCGTCCAGCAGAGTTTCCGCGCCTTCGATCGCTTCTTCACCAGCTCGGACTACAACCGGCGCGAGATCGAAAGCCTGATGCTCGAGTTCACCGGTGCGTTGAAGCCGATCGACAAATCCCTGTTCGGGCAGCACATCAACTCTCCACCGGCCGACCCGGTCGCGCTGCCACGGGGCTTGCAGCCCGGCCGCTATCTGTTGTCGGTGGGGCGGGTCATTGCGTCGAAGAACCAGGCACGCCTGCTGCAGGCCTGGGCTCGGGTCATCGATGCGGGCCAGGATGCTGGCCTGCAGTTGGTCATCGTCGGCACCATCGACGCCGACTACCAAGCCCTGCGCGACGCCCTGGATGAGTGGCCCACACTGCGCGAGCGCACCGTCTTCCTGGGCGCCATCTCCGACAGCGAACTCGACGCCCTCTACCGCGGCTGCAAATTCACGGTCTTTCCTTCGCTGATCGAGGGCTATGGCCTGCCCGCGGCCGAGTCGATCAGCTACGGCAAGTTCTGCCTGGCTTCCAATGCCGCCTCAATCCCCGAAGTGGCGGGCGAGCACGCCGGCTATTTCGACCCGATGGACATCGACGACATGCGTGCCCAGCTCGCGCGCTTCATCCAGAACGAGGCCCTGCTGCTCGAGCGCGAGGCGCTGATCCGCGCCACGCCGCGCATCAGCTGGGCCGAGGCCACGGCCGACCTGCTCGACAAGGCGCGCCGGCCCGCGCTGCGCTGATCGGCGGCGTCCCGAGCAGCCCTCTCAAGCCCGCGGCGGCGGCGCGTCAAGCGCTTGCAGCGCCTGCAAGGCCAGGCCGGCAGCCTCGTGCGCATCGAAGCGCCCGACGTGGAAAGGCCGCACATACCAACGGTGCCGGACCCAGCGGTGGCTGCGGCGCATCGTCAGCAGCACCAGATCCGGGCGCTTGGGCCGGCTGTCCCAGGCCAGCGGCAGCCCCAGTTCGCGCTGCAGGGCCGCATACAGGCGCTCCTCGCGGCCCATGTCGGGATAGATCGCCAGTTGGGGCTTGTCCGGGCACAGCATCGCGAACAGATGACTGGGCCCGGTATCGCCGCCGACGAACAGGTCCGCCGCCAGCATCTGCGCCAGCATTTCGTCATAGCCGCCCAGGAACTGGCCGGGCACCGGGTTCAGCAGCCGGGGCTCCAGCCCCAGCGCGCGCAGCTCCACCGTCAGCGCATCGGCATCGTCCTGGTGCCAGTTGCGCGCCCGGTTGTAATGCGCATCGTTGAGCTGGTGGATCAGCACACGCGGTGCGCTGCGGCCGGCCCGCAGCGTCTCGGCACGCTGCAGCACCGCCTCCGGCAGGTGTTCAAAGTGGCCGGCCAGCGGCGTTTGCGCGAACACGTTGGTGACCGTCAGCCAGAGCTTGCCCTGATCCCAGCGTGGCAGGCGGGCCGCCTGTTCGGGCGGCAGGTCGACGAAGGTCTGCGGGAAGAAGCGGGACAGCGAAAAGCCCTCGCGCAGCATGCGGTTCTCGTCGATCGCGACGAACCGCTGCCCCTCATCGAGCCGGCGCCGCTGCGCCCACCAGACGCTGGCCATGCGGTCGCCCAGCCGCATGTCGCTCACGTCGATGCCCAGCAGGCTGGCCGCGTTCAGGTCCTTCATGTCAGCAGGCCCGCCTCGCCCAGACGCCGGATCACGTCGTCCGGCCGGATATCCGCCAGCTGCGCGGCCTGGAGCATGTGCACATGCTCGGGGTCATGTTCCAGCGGCGGCCGGGGGCCCAGCACGACAAAGGCATGGGTGCCGACACCCGCCGCAAACTGCACCGCGCCGGTGTCATTGCCGATGCACGACCGGACCAGGGACAGCACCGCAACGCTGTCCGCCACCGAGGCATCCGTCAACGGTGTGACGAGGCCGCGCAGCGCCGGGTCCACCCCGGTCTGGATCGCCGCTGCCAGTTCGGCTTCGGCGGGCCCGCCGAGCAGCAGCACGCCATGGCCCAGCGCCGCCAGCCGGCCGGCCAGCTCGACAAAGTGGGCCGCCCCCCATTGCTTGCAGGGCAGCGAGGCGCCGATGGCCAGCGCGTGCAAGGGCCGCTGCAGTGGCGCCAGCCGCTCGCGCATCCGGGCCAGCGCATCGGGCCTCACGCTGATGCGCGGCACGATGGGCGCGCTGCAAAAGCCCTGGGCGATCGAAAACTGGGTGGCGTCCTTGTAGCCCGCGACGGCGGGGCCGCGGTAGCGCCGGATCCACGGCGACGGGGTCAGCAGGCGGCGCTGCAGCCAGGTGTCGCCGAACCCGAGGATGGTGCGGATGCCCGCGCGCCAGCACACCATGATGGCGCGGCCCGGATGGTCGGAGAACAGCACCATGCGGTCGAAGCGCTTGGGCGCCAGTTCGGCGCCGAGGCGCCACAGGCCATGCAGCCCGCTGTGCCGCCCGCGCCGGCGCTCGTTCTGGCGCGGGCGTCGATCGAAGTCGATGACCTCGCGCACCCAGGGCTCGTGGCCGATGATCTCGCGCGCCATCGTCGTCGGTGGCGCGATGAGGCTGATCTGGCCACCGCGGCTCTGCTCGGCCACGCAGCGGAAATACTGTGCATGCCAGACCAGATCGCCCATGCCGTTGAGCTGCATCTGCACGGCGGTCAGCGGGCGGCGGTCTGCCGCCCCGCGGCTCGCCGGGGTGGCGGGGGAAGAATTCATTCGCGGGTGAGTCGGTGTTCGGTGGAGATCGCGTCGATCAACAGGGCATCGTAGCGCTCGCGCATCAGCGTCTTGCCATGTTCGGCCAGCGCGCGGGCGCGGGCGGCCTGGCCCAGGCCCTGGGCCAGCGCGGGGTCTCGCAGCAGCCGGGCGATCGCATCGGCCAGGCGGTGGGCGTCGGCTTCGGGCACCAGCAGCCCGGTGCGCTCGTGCTCCAAGACGCCGCGCACGCCGATCACGTCGGACGCAATGCAGGCACAGCCGGCGGCCATCGCTTCGACCAGCGCCAACGGCATGCCTTCGAAATGTGTGGCCAGCACGAACAGGGCCTGCGAGCACAGCAGGGCCGGCATGTCCTGATGCTGGCCCAGAAAACTGACCTGCGCATCCAGCCCCAGCCGGGCCACCCGCTGCCGCATCTGCGCCATCAGGGGCCCCTGGCCCGCCAGATGCAGGGTCGGCCGCAGCCCGTGACGCTGGCCGAGCACGGCCAATGCATCGATCAGCGTGGCGTGGTCTTTCTGTCGCGCAAAGCGGGCCGACATGACGATGCCCGCCTCGCGCCCGCCCACTGGCGCCGACGGGAAACGCGCCAGGTCGATGCCGTTCGGAATGGCCAGTGTCTTGTCCGCCGGCAGGCCCTGCGCCAGCAAAGCGCCGCGCACGCCTTCGCTGACGCCCACGATGGCGGCACTGCGCTTGGCCAGCCATCGGCTCTGCCAGCGGCTCCACGGCGTGTAGCGCTCGCGTGAGTTGTGCTCGACGTGGATCAGCACCGGCACGCCCGCTCGCAGGCCAGCGCGCCGGCCGATCAGGTGTTCCGGAAAGCCATGGGCCAGCAGCGCCACCGGGCCCTGATCGCGCAGCAGGGCGGCCAGCTCCGCGATCGTGACAAGGTGGGACCAGCCGGACACCAGATGCACCCGCAACCCCTGCAGGCGCAGCGCATCGACCCGTGCCAGCGGCGTGTGCCGTTTGACGCGCAGCGCCAGGATGGGCTCGAACGGACCGCCCTGCAAAGCCGACAGGCACAGATCCACGGCCACCTGGGTCGCTCCGGAGAAGCCGCCGGTCACGAAATGCACCACCAGCGGGCGGTTCTGCAGCGGGCTCTCAGGGGGCATGGGCGCGCAGTGTAATGAGACAGCCGAGTGACAATCGCGCTCCATGTCTTCAGACAACGTCTCCCCCGCACGGCGCCTCGGCCAGTTCGTCTACCCGCACCGTTGGGGCGTCGTGTGGACAGTGTTGGCCTATATGGGCCTGGCAGCCACCGAGCCCGCGATTCCCAAGCTGATCAAGTACGCTTTTGGCGAAGGCTTCGCAAAGAACGCCTTCGATCTGTGGATGGTGCCGGTCGTGTTGATCGGCCTCTACGTCATCCGTGGCGTGTTCGGCTTCGCGGGCCAGTACCTGTTCAACTGGACGGTATCCCGCAGCGTGATGGATTTCCGCGCGGCTCTGGTCCATGCGCTGCTGCGTCTGGATGCTCAGGTCTACACGCGCATGCAGCCGGGCACCGCGGTCAGCAAGGTCGTCAACGACCCGCAGCAGATCCTGCAGCTGGTGGGCGAGGTCGGCATCAATGTGCTGCGCGACGGCCTGCCGGCCATCGCGATGCTGATCTACCTTTTTTACGTGAACTGGAAGCTCACGCTGTTGAGCCTCGTGGTCACGCCGCTGATGGCCCTGGTGATGAAGAAGGTGAATCAACGCGTGCGCCAGATGGCCACGCGTTCCTACGACACCCAGTTGGCCCTGGTGAACCGTGTGGACGACATCTCGCGCGCTTGGCGCGTGGTGAGGCAGTTTGGCGCGGCCCAGCACGAGCTGGAGCGCTTCACGGCGTTGTCGCAGGAGGTGCGCCGGGCCACGCTGAAGACGACCACGGCCGGCGCACTGGGCCAGCCGCTGTCGCAGCTGGTCGCCGCGGTCGGGCTCTCGGCCATCATCTGCATCGCGCTGTGGCAGGCCCGTCACACCGGCACCGGTGTCGGCGACTTTGCCGAGTTTGTCGCCGCGCTGCTGTTGCTGACCTCCCGGCTGCGCCACCTGTCCGACTTGGCCGCGCCGGTGACCCGTGCACTGGTGATTGCCGACGGCTGCTTCGACCTGCTCGATGCCCGCAAGGAACTGGACAGCGGCGGCCGCGAGCTGAACGGCCCGGCCCATGGCGACATCAGCATCGAAGCGGTCACGCTCACCTACCCCGGTGCGAGCGAGCCCGCGCTCGACGCCCTGAGCCTGAGCTTCCCGGCCGGCCGTACCACGGCCCTGGTCGGCGCCTCGGGCGCTGGCAAGAGTTCCATCATCCATCTGCTGCTGGGCTTCGGCCGGCCGGATGCTGGGCGCATCTGTCTGGATGGCGTCGACATCGAGACGCTGACGCGCCTGAGCCTGCGCCGCCAGTTTGCCGTCGTGTCGCAGGACATCGTGCTGTTCGACGAATCGATCGCCCACAACATCGCCTATGCCCAGCCGCGCGACGAGGCGCGGCTCGAGGCCGCGCTGCGCGCCGCCCACCTGTGGGATTTCGTGCAGCGCCTGCCCGAAGGGGTCGAGACGCCGATCGGTGCCAATGGCAGCAAGCTCTCCGGCGGGCAGCGCCAGCGTCTGGCGATTGCGCGGGCCTTGTACAAGGACGCGCCGATCTGGATCTTCGACGAGGCGACCTCGGCGCTGGACACCGAGAGCGAGCGCGCGGTGCAGCAGGCGCTCGACGCGTGGTCGGGCCGCAAGACCCTGATCGTCATTGCCCACCGGCTCTCCACCATACGTGACGCCGATGCCATCCATGTGCTGGGTGCGGGCCGGCTGATCGAAACCGGTACCCATGCCGAGCTGCTGGCGCGCGATGGGGCCTACGCCGCGATGGTGCGCGCCCAGGCGGGCGAGGCCTGATGCGGCGGCGCTGGCTGTGGTTCACCCTGCTCGCGGCGGCGGCCTCGCGGGCGGGGGCTGACATCGAGGTCGAGGTCAACACCGCGAGCCGCGCCCAGCTCGAATCCCTCCCCGGCCTGGGGCCGACGCTGGTGCAGCGACTGCTGGCCGCCCGGCCGTTCGAGAGCTGGGCCGATCTGATCCGCCGCGTGCCCGGCATCAAGGCCGCGGCCGCGCGCCGCCTGTCCGCCGCCGGCCTGCGCGTGGCGGGACAGCCGTGGTCAACAGCCGGCGGCGAAACCGGCGGAGCGGCCGCGGCGCAGTGAGGCGGGGTCGAGCTGCGGCGCCCGCGCCGGCCAGCCAAAAAAGCGCTGCACCTCGGCGCGCTTGGCCAGGGTGTCGCTCATGCCCAGGTGGATCAGCTCGCCGACAAAGCTCGGCTCGAAGAGCAGATAGCTGATCAGGGCCGACCCGCTGGTCGCCTGCCCGCGGCCACTGACGCCGAAGGCTCTCAGCAGGGCGCGCACCGACGGCGGCAGGCTGGCCTGGTGCTCACCGGCCAGGTCGTCCAGCCGCCGGCTGGGCGCGATGACCAGCAGCTCGATCGGCCGCAGCGCCGTCGCGGAGCGGCTTTCGCGCGGCAGCAGGGCCAGCGTCCGGTTGATGCGGCGCAGGCGCTCGACATCGACCGCCAGCGCATCCAGAAAGATGTTCGACAAGGCATGGCCGGCGATCTGCGCCATGCTGGGGTGCAGCTCGGTCGCGCCGACGCGCCGGCCCTCGGGCTCCTTCATGCGGCCGGCGCCGATGACCAGCACCCGGTCCGCCCCCAGGTGCACCGCCGGCGAGATCGGCGCACTCTGGCGCATCGAGCCGTCGCCGAACCATTCGGCCATGCCGTCCAGCTCCAGCAATTCGGCCGGGAAGATAAAGGGAATGGCCGATGAGGCCATCAGATGGTTCAGCGTCAGGCGTGCCTGCACCGCCATGCGCTGCTCCCGCAGCCACGGCACGACATGGTGGTGGGTTTGAAAGAAGGTGACATGCTGGCCGGTGGTGTAGCTGGAGCCCGTCAGCGCGAGCGCCCGCAGATGGCCGCCCTCCAGCATGGCCTCGATCCGGTCCATGTCGAGGTAGCGGCCCAGCAACTCGCGCAACGGTGTGTTGTCCAGCAGGCTGCGCGGGCGGCTGCGCGTCCAGCGCGCAATCGCCCAGCCCAGGCTCAGCATGCTGAACCAGCGGGCACCGCTGCGCACCGCTTCGAAGGCATTGGCGCGGTAGATGCTCTCGACATGCAGCCCCTGCCAGAGATGCACCAGGCCGTCGACCGCGGCATCAAAGTCGTCGGCATGGCAGGCCAGCGTCGAGGCGTTGATCGCACCCGCCGAGGTGCCGCTGATGATCGGGAAGGGGCTGGCCTGCAGCGCGCCGGCATCTCGCCGCAGTTGCGCGATCGCCGCCAGCACGCCCACCTGGTAGGCCGCACGGGCGCCGCCACCGGTCAGGATCAGCCCCGTGACCGGCTGCGTGCGGGAGAGCCCCGGAGCCGAGCTTTCGGCGGGCTTGGGCGCAGCGTTCAGCATCGGGCGAAATCATCGCCGATGACGGACTCAACCCGCCTCGTAAATTACCTCAGCCGCCGCACCCAGCCGGGCCAGTGCTTCTTCAGCCGGCCAGAAGCGGCTGCTTTCGCCCAGTTCCACCAGCCAGCGCGCACCCACGCGGCCGGCTTCGGGCTCCGCCTGCATCACCACGCGCACCGGCAGGCCGTGCTTGCGCACGCCACCCTCCTCGGTCTCGACCTCGCGCGGCGGAAAGCGCTGCACCAGCTCGTGGATCAAGCCCGCGGCGCCGGCATCGCTGAGCAGCAGGTGGCGGCCGAAGCGGGCGCGAGCGCCCGCCAGGCTCCAGACCGCCTGCACATTCATGCGCAGGCCGCCGGAGAAGCGGTCATGCTGCACCTTGCCCTGGGCGATGACGAGTTCGTCCTCGGCCAGCAGCTCCTTGTGGGCGTTGAGCAGCTCTTCATTGGCCACGGCCTCGATGGCATCGCTCTTGTCGTCGAGCTTGAAGATGCCCACCCGGCCGCGCTGGCCGTTGATGATGCGCAGGCCGCTGACGATGCCGGCCACCAGCACCGGCTCGCGGCTGTCCTGCAGATCGGCGATCTGGCGCTTGACGATACGGCGCACCTCGGAGCCGCTCTGGTCGAACAAATGGCCCGACAGGTAAAAGCCGATGGCCGTCTTCTCCAGCGACAGCCTCTCCTTGATGCTCCAGGGCTCGGCATGCACCAGCTCGGGCTCGGCCGTGCTTGACGCATGCGAGTCGCCAAAGTCGAACAGGCCGCCCTGGTCGGCATTGGCCTCGGTCGTTTCGGCATGGGTGTAGCCGCGCGCGACGCTGGCCAGCAGCTTGGAGCGCTCGGGGTGGATGGAATCAAACGCGCCGGCCTTGATGAGCGCCTCCACCACGCGCTTGTTGACCGACTTGCGGTCCACCCGCAGGCAGAAGTCGTAGAAGCTCAGGAAGGGGCCACCGGCCTCGCGCGCCGCGATGATGGCCTCGATGGCGCCGCGGCCCGTGCCCTTGACCGCGCCGAGGCCGTAGTTGACGAGCCAATTCGTCAGCGGCTCGAAGCGGTACTGGCCCT
>RXJV01000156.1:0-3782 GCA_003963075.1 Burkholderiales bacterium | reverse complement strand
TGTTCGCGGCATAGAACTCGGCGGTGTAGTGCGCCTTCAGCCAGGCCGTGTGGTAGCTCAGCAGCGCGTACGCCGCGGCGTGCGACTTGTTGAAGCCATAGCCCGCGAACTTCTCCATCAGGTCGAAGACCTCGTCGGCCTTGGCCTGGGCTATGCCCTTCTCCGCGGCCCCCTTGCGGAAGATCTCGCGGTGCATGGCCATCTCCTCGGCCTTCTTCTTGCCCATCGCACGGCGCAGCATGTCGGCGCCGCCGAGGCTGTAGCCGCCCAGCACCTGGGCGGCCTGCATCACCTGCTCCTGGTAGACGAAGACGCCATAGGTTTCGGCGAGCACCTGCTCCAGCAGCGGGTGCGGGTACTCGATGACCTCCTTGCCATGCTTGCGCGCGACGAAGGACGGGATCAGGTCCATCGGGCCCGGCCGGTAGAGCGACACCAGCGCGATCAGGTCCTCGAAGCGCGAGGGCTTGGCGTCCTTCAGCAGGCGCTGCATGCCGGGGGATTCGAACTGGAACACGCTCTCGGACAAGCCATCGCCGAAGAGCTTGAAGGTCTTGCGATCGTCGAGCGCCACGTTGGCCCAGTCGAAGCCGGCGCGATCCGGGTGGCGGGCGACGATGAAGTTCTTGGCCAGCTCCAGGATGGTCAGCGTCGCGAGGCCCAGAAAGTCGAACTTCACCAGGCCGATGGCCTCGACATCGTCCTTGTCGAACTGGCTGACCGCGCTGGTGGAGCCGGGCTGCTGGTACTGCGGGCAGAAGTCGGTGATCTTGCCCGGCGCGATCAGCACGCCGCCGGCATGCATGCCGATCGAGCGCACCGTACCCTCCACGCGAGCAGCCATTTCCAACAGACCGGCCACCTCCTCGTCGGCCTGCTCGCGCTCCTCGATCTCCGGCGACTCGTGCCGCGCATAGACCATCTTGGCCTTCTCGGGATCGAAGTTGGGCGGCAGCTTGGCCAGGGTCACCGTCTTGCCAGGCGGCGCGGGCACCAGCTTGGCGATGGAATCCACATGGCCGAAGCCCATGCCCAGCACCCGGCCGATGTCGCGCAGCGCGCCCTTGGCGGCCATGGTGCCAAACGTCGCGATCTGGCTGACCGCCGGGCGGCCGTATTTGTCCTTGACGTAGTCGATGACGCGGTCGCGGTTGCCCTGGCAGAAGTCGATGTCGAAGTCGGGCATCGACACCCGCTCTGGGTTCAGGAAGCGCTCGAACAGCAGGTTGTAGCGCAGCGGGTCCAGGTCGGTGATGAGCAGCGCGTAGGCCACCAGCGAGCCGGCGCCCGAGCCCCGCCCCGGGCCGACCGGGCAGCCGTTGAGCTTGGCCCAGCGGATGAAGTCCGACACGATCAGGAAATAGCCCGGGAAGCCCATCTTGATGATGGTGTTGAGCTCGAACTCCAGGCGCTCGACATAGCGCGGGCGTTCCTTCTCACGCTCGGCCTCGTTCGGGAACAGATGGACCAGCCGGTCCTTCAGGCCGGCATGGCTGAGCTCGCGGAAGTACTGCTCCATCGGCATCGGCGTGCCGTCATCCAGCAGCGGCGTCGGGAAGTTGGGCAGCTGCGGCTTGCCCAGCACCAGCGTCAGCGAGCAGCGCCGGGCGATTTCCACGGTGTTCTGGATCGCGCTCGGGATGTCGCGGAACAGCTCGCGCATCTGTGCCTGCGTCTTGAAGTGCTGGCTCGGCAGGAAGCGCTTGATGCGCTTGGGGTTGGCCAGCGTCTCGCCCTCGGCCACACAGACGCGCGCCTCGTGGGCCTCGAAGTCCTCTTCGGTCAGGAACTGGATCGGATGCGTGGCCACCACCGGCAGGCCGAGCTCGGCCGCCAGCGGCACGCTGGCCTGCACCAGCGCCTCCTGGCCGGGCAGGCCGGCGCGCTGCAGCTCGATGTAGAAGCGGCCGGGGAACAGGGCCGCGAGGCGCTGGGCCCATTCGGTCGCACGTACCTTGTCGCCCTGCAGCAGGGCCTGGCCCAGGCCGCCGAGCTGGGCGCCGGACAGGCAGATCAGCCCGCCGCCCAATTCCTCCAGCCAGGACCACTTCAGGCAGGCCTGGTTGCGCTGCACGTTGTCGATCCAGGCGCGCGACAGCAGCTCCGACAGGTTCAGATAGCCCTGCTTGTTCTGCACCAGCAGCAGCAGCCGCGTGGGCGGCTTGTCGCTGGCGTCGGACTCCAGCCAGCAGTCCGCGCCCAGGATGGGCTGCACGCCCTTCTTGCGCATCGCGCTGTAGAACTTGATGCCGCCAAACAGATTGGCCAGGTCCGTGATCGCCGCGGCCACCTGCCCGTCCTTGGCGGCCGCATCCGCGGCGTCATCGGTGCGCAGGGTGCCGTCCACCACCGAGAACTCGGTGTGCATGCGCAGGTGGACGAAGGGCAGTTCGGTATCGGCAGAGACGGGCATCGGCGCATTTTAGGAAGGCCACCATGCCAGGCGGCCCGTCACGGGCCCCGATGCAGCGCCGCCTCGGCCTCACTGGCGCGCGCGTTGCATCGCACTGTCGAGTTCAGCAGCGCTGACAATGCGCGTCGACGTCGGCACGGTCGTCGCGGTGGTGCGCAGCTCCAGCCGCGCCCCACCGGCACCGAGCGGCACGATGACCAGCACCGAGGCGTCATCGGCCTGCAGCGTCAGCACCTTGCTGGTGTCGTCAAACACCGCGCTGAGCTCATGCGCAAAGCGCGGAGACTGCAACTTGAAGCCGTACTGCAGGAAACTGGGGTCGCTCGCCTTGTTGGCGATGTAGACCTCGGCGTATCGATCGGTGCGCGCATTGCCGGCGAAGCTCAGTTCAGCGGTGCTACGCCGCCCAAGGTCGGTGGCCACCGGAATGTTGTTGTCGAAGCGCCCGTTGAGCGCCTGGGCGGGCGCCGCCGGCTGGTCATTCACGGCGTAGTTCAGGTCCTTGAAACTGAAGCGCAGGCCCACATTGGGCACCCCCGCATCGATCTGCAACTCGCCATTGCGCCAGGTGATGTTGCCCGTGTCGCAGTCCGTCGCGCTGTAGCGCCAGGTGTTGGCATCGGGCCGGGTGAGCGTCAGCGTGCCACGCACGGCGCAGGGATAGGTGCCGGCGGCAGGCTGATCGAGGTAGTTGCGAAAGGCAGCCGCAACCACGCGCGCCACATCGGCCTGCACCCGCTGGATGGCCACGCCGGCCACGCCTGCGGCGTCCAGCGCGTTGTCGGCATTGAGCTTGCCCGCGCTCGGTGTCGGCGGCGTCGGCCCCGTGCCCCCGCCTCCGGTACAGCCACTCAACAGGAGGCCCGCGCAGGCGACCACGCTCGCGGCCGCAATCGGCCATCTCTTGCTCTTCATTCTCATGACTCCGCTGTGGTGAAAGGGAGCTGTGCACGGCGCAATCACAAGCCCTGTCGGCCTCGACACGTCGCCTCCCCGGGGGTGCAGACAACCCTCGTTGCTGCTGCGGGAACAACGGCCGCCGCGCCATTCAGTTGACCCGTCAGCAGGCTCGATTTGCAATGAAGTCTTGCATCGCTGATACGGCTTGAAACGCGCAGTTCGGCGGCGCGAGGCTCTGCGGGCGTTGGGGGATACAGCCATCGCGGCGGTGAAGAATCGGCCTTAAGCTCGACCGCCATGAAGACCTCAAACCTGTTGACCGCCCTCACCCTGGCGCTGGCCGCGACGTCGGCCGCCCAGGCCGCCGCGCCCAGGGCTGCCAAGCCCGCCGCCGAAGTGCTGAAGGACAGCCCGGCCAGCGACTGGCGCGCGCTGGACCCGGACAACACGCTGCTGATGGACCTCACTG
>RXJV01000137.1 GCA_003963075.1 Burkholderiales bacterium | reverse complement strand
GCTGCCAAGCCCGCCGCCGAAGTGCTGAAGGACAGCCCGGCCAGCGACTGGCGCGCGCTGGACCCGGACAACACGCTGCTGATGGACCTCACTGCGGGCCAGGTCATCATCGAGCTCGCGCCGCGTTTTGCGCCGGCGCATGTCGCCAACATCCGCGCCCTGGCCCGCGGCGGCTACTGGGACGGCTTGGCCATCCTGCGCGTGCAAGACAACTTCGTCACCCAGTGGGGCGATCCCGACGGCGAGGACGCCGCCAAGGCCAGGCCGCTGCCGGCCGGCGCGAGCGCCAAGCTGCCGGCCGAGTTCTCGGTGCCGATCGAGCGCATCGGCAAGCAAGCCGGCTTCACACGGCTGGCGGATCTGGACAGCTGGGCGTCGCGCACGGGCTTCGCGGAAGGGTTTCCGGTCGCGGCCGACCCGAGCACGGGCCGGGCCTGGCTGGCCCACTGCTATGGCATGGTCGGGGCCGGCCGCAGCGACACGGTGGACTCGAGCAACGGCACCGAGCTCTATGTCGTCATCGGCCACGCGCCACGCGGGCTGGACCTGAACATCACCGTCGTCGGCCGCGTGATCAAGGGCGTGGAACTGCTGGCCGCCCTGCCCCGGGGCACGGCGGCGATGGGCTTTTACGACAAGCCCGAGCAACGCACGTCCATCCAGCGCGTGCGCCTGCTGGCCGATGTGGCCGTGGCCGAGCGGCCGGCGCTTCAGGTGCTGAAGACCGAGTCCAAGACCTGGCAGCAGTTGCTCGACGCACGGCGCTACCGCGGCGGCTGGTATGTGCACAACCCGGGCCGCGTCGACCTCTGCGGCGCCGCGGTACCGACACGGCCGACACCGCCATCACCCTGACCGCCCCTCAGGCACCCAGCCAGGTCGCAACGCGGTAGGTGATGAACGATGCCAGATAGGCCAGGCCAAACAGATAACCCGCTGCAATCAGCGGCATCTTGTAGCCGCCGGTTTCACGCTTCATTGCCGCCAAGGTCGCGATGCACTGCGGCGCAAACACATACCAAGCCAGCAGCGACAGCGCGGTCGCCAGGCTCCAGCTCTGCTTGATCAGGGGTGCGAGCGCCTGGGCCGCGTCGTCACCGGTGGCGGACAGCGCATAGACCGTGCCGAGCGCACCGATGGCCACCTCGCGGGCCGCCAGCCCGGGCACCAGCGCGAGGCTGATCTGCCAGTTGAAGCCGATCGGCTCGAACAGCCTGGCCAGACCCGCGCCGAGATAGCCCGCCACGCTGTACTGGATGGGCGCGCCGGTGGCGCCTTCGGGCGGGCCAGGGAAGCTGGCCAGCAGCCACAGTGCAATGGTCAACACGAGGATGATGCCGCCGACACGCTTGACGAAGATCACGGCACGCTGCCAGAGCCCGATCAGGATGCTGCGCGGATGCGGCCAGTGGTAGCTGGGCAGCTCCATCATCAGCGGCCTCACCTGCCGCCCGGCCGTCGTGAAGCGCTTGAGCAGCCAGGCCACGAGCAAGGCGCCCAGGATGCCGGCCAGATACAGCCCGAACAGCACCAGGCCCTGCAGTTCGAGCCCGGCCACCTCGCGGCGCGGCACGAAGGCGCCGATCAGCAGCGCGTAGACGGGCAGGCGCGCCGAGCAGGTCATGAGCGGCGCGATCATGATGGTGACCAATCGGTCGCGCGGGTTGGCGATGGACCTTGTGGCCATGATGCCGGGGATGGCGCAGGCAAAGCTGGACAGCAGCGGAATGAAGCTGCGCCCGGACAGGCCCACGCTGCCCATCAGGCGGTCCAGCAGCAGCGCCGCGCGCGGCAGATAGCCCGACTCCTCCAGCAGCAGGATGAAGAAGAACAGGATCAGGATCTGCGGCAGGAAGGCCAGCACGCTGCCGGCACCGGCGATCACGCCGTCGACGATCAGGCTGTGGAACCAGCCCTCGGGCAACCCAAGGCCCACCTGCCGTCCCAGCCAGGCCATGCCGCTCTCGATGGCGTCCTTGGGCGCCTCGGCCCAGGAAAACACCGCCTGGAACAGCAGGAAAAGCAGCACCGCCAGGATGATCGAACCCGCCACCGGATGCAGCAGCACGCGGTCGACGCGGTCGCTCGGCAGCTGCGGCAGTTCGTGGTCGAGGTTGAGCGCGCTCAACAAGGCCTTGACGGTGACATGGTCGTCGGCCTGCGCTTCGGCTGGCGCCGGCGCGGCGGCTCCGGCCCAGACCTCGGCCTGATCGAGCAGCGAGCGCAGCTCGTCGAGGCCCTGACGATGGATGGCGACCGTGCGCACGACCGGCAAGCCCAGCCTTTCGCTCAGCGCGGCCGGGTCGACATGGATGCCGCGCCGGGCGGCCAGGTCGGCCATGTTCAGCGCCACCACGACCGGCAAGCCCATGCGCCGCACCGCCAGCACCAGGCGCAGATTGCGGCGCAGATTGGTGGCGTCCAGCACGCAGATGACGAGGTCGGGCCGGCGCTCGCCGCGCGCTCGGCCGGCCAGCACATCGCAGGTCACGCGCTCGTCGGGCGAGCGCGGATGCAGGCTGTAGGTGCCGGGCAGATCGAGCAGGCGCAGCGACTTGCCGGCCGGCGTGACAAGCCGGCCCTCCTTGCGCTCGACGGTGACGCCGGCATAGTTGGCGACCTTCTGGGCGCTTCCGGTCAGGCCGTTGAAGAGCGCAGTCTTGCCGCAGTTGGGGTTGCCAACCAGTGCAACCAGCTTGCCGCCGCGGTGGACATGAACGACGGCTTCAGCCATGACGTGGCGTCACGGCGATGCATTCGGCTTCAGCGTGCCGCAGCGCAAAGGTCGACTGGCCGATGCGCACGACCAGGTTGCCGCCGAGCCGCGCGCCGCGGCGCAGCACCCGCACCGCCTCACCGGGCAGAAAGCCCAGATCGGACAGCCAGGCGGCCCATTCCGGCGAATGCCCGGGCGCCCTGACCCCTTGGACGGTCAGGGCTTGGCCGGTGGGCGCGGTGGCGAGGCTGGAAAGCAGCGTCTCGGGCATCTGGTGACTCGCGGGGCGAGCATGTCGAATGAGAATGATTCGCATCGTATCCCAAGCGCTCGGGCCGTCGCTGCGTGACCGCTTGATGACGTGACGGAAGCCGCGGCGCGGAGACTGCGCGCGAGCCCGCTCAAAGGCCTGTTAAACTAAATGCGACTTACTTGCATTTGCATAAGCAGAACAATGAGCGTCAAAAAACCTCGGCCGGTGGCCCGGACCTGGGCGCTGCCGGCCTGGCTGGCCGCTGCGGCCCTGATGCTGACCGGCTGCGGCGGTGGCGGTGCCACGACCGACAGCGGCCAGGCCCAGTCCACGCTGTCCCCGGCCGCCGCCCTGGGCGAGAAGATCTTCAAGGACGCGTCGCTGTCGGCCTCCGGCAAGATGAGCTGCGCGAGCTGCCACGACCCCAGCGCCGCCCATGCGCAGACCAATGCCCTCGCGGTGCAGTTCGGCGGCCCGGCCCTCGATGTCGCTGGCCTGCGCGCCGTGCCTTCGCTGCGCTATCTGAGCACCACGCCGGCCTTCTTCTTTTCGAAGGACGGCAAGCCGAACGGCGGCTTCAACCACGACGGCAAGGCGGACACGCTGCTGGCCCAGGCCATCCGGCCCTTCATGGCCGCCCATGAAATGGCCAACGGCGACGCCCGCACGGTCATCGACAAGCTGGCCCGAACCAGCTACGCCGCCGACTTCCGCAAGGCCTTCGGCAGCAACGTCTTCAACGACCCCGATGCCGCCTTCCTCGCGGTGCGCTATGCCTTGCAGCGCTACCAGCTCGAGGACAGCGCCGAGTTCGCGCCCTTCAGCAGCAAGTACGACGCATTCCTTGCCGGGCAGGCGCGGCTCAACGATGCCGAGCTGCGCGGGCTGGCGCTGTTCAACAACCCGACCAAGGGCAATTGCGCGTCCTGCCACCCGAGCGCGCGCGGCAGCGACGGCTCGGCGCCGCTGTTCACCGACTTCACCTTCGACAACCTGGGTGTGCCGCGCAACACCGAGATTCCCGCCACCGCCGACCCGGCCTATTTCGACCTCGGCCTCTGCCAGGTCGACCGCCCCGAGCTGGCGTCGCGTACCGAACTCTGCGGCGCCTTCAAGGTGCCGACGCTGCGCAACGTCGCGACGCGCAAGGCCTTCTTCCACAACGGCCGCTTCAAGACGCTGCGCGAGGCGCTGCGCTTCTACGTCACGCGCGACACCCAGCCCGAGCTCTGGTACCCGGTGGTCAATGGCGTGGTCGACAAGTTCAACGACCTGCCGCCGGCCTATCGCGCCAACGTGAACACGACCGAGGTGCCCTACAACCGCAAGCCCGGCGATGCCCCGGCGCTCAGCGATGCCGAGATCGACGACGTGATCGCCTTCTTGGGCACGCTGAACGATGGCTACAAGCCCTGACCACCCAACAACTCGAACCTCATCGGAAGCCGCCATGCACCGCCCCACCTGCCCCGTCCCGCTGTCCCGCCTCGCCCTGGTCGCGGCGTTGGCGATCAACGCATCCAGCGCGCTGGGCCAGACCCAGCCCCAGAACCCCAGCGCTCAGGAACAGCTGCTGCAGCGCATCGACCTGCTGGCGCGCGAACTGGAGCGCGTCAAGGCCGAGCTGCAGCAGCTCAAGCAGGCCCAGCCCACCGCCCAGCCGGCAGCCCCCGCGCCGGCGGCGCTGCCACCCGTTGCCGCAGCGCCCGCCACACGCACCGAGCCCGCCACGGTCATCAGCGGCTATGGCGAAATCAACTACAACCGGCCTAAGGACGGCAGCCAGGCCCAGGCGGACATCCGGCGCTTCGTCATCGGCCTGCAGCATCGCTTCGACCAGCGCAGCAAGCTGGTCTCGGAGCTGGAGGTCGAGCATGCCATCGCATCCTCGTCCGACAAGGGCGAGGTCGAGGTCGAGCAGCTCTACATCGAGCACCGCCTCAACGACACCTACGGCCTGCGCGCCGGTCTCTTCCTGATGCCTGTCGGCCTGCTCAATACCAACCACGAGCCCACGGCCTACTACGGCGTGGAGCGCAACTTTGTCGAGACGGCCATCATTCCGTCGACCTGGCGCGAGGGCGGCGTGCAGCTGTTCGGCGAGCACGACAGCGGCATCTCCTGGGCCGCCGGCATCAGCACCGGCTTCGACCTCGGCAAATGGGATGGCAAGGCCAAGGATGGCCGCCAGTCGCCGCTGGCCTCCATCCATCAGGAGATGCAGCTCGCCAAGGCACGCAGCCTGGCCTGGTTCGGCAGTGTCGATTGGCGCGGCATTCCGGGCCTGCGCCTCGGCGCCTCGGTCTTCGGCGGCAACGCGGCTCAGGGTGCGCCCGGCTTCGCGTCGCCCGACGCCAAGGTCGGGCTGTGGGATGTGCATGCCAAGTGGACACCGGGCGCCTGGGATCTGTCGGCCGTCTACGCCCGCGGCAGCATCAGCGGTGCCGGTGACTTCAACCTGACCCTGGCCGGTGCGCCGACGCCGGTGCCGAATGCCTTCGACGGCTGGTACACGCAGGCGGCCTATCGCTGGCAGTTGGGCGGCGACCGCACGCTGGCGCCCTTCGTCCGCTATGAGCGCTACAACACCGGCCGCGGTTTCGACGGCCTGCCGGCCGGCCTCAACCCGGGCGCCTACGGGACCGAGACGGTGCGCACCGTGGGCCTGAACTTCTATCTGAACCCCGGCATCGTGCTCAAGGCCGACCTGCAGCGCTTCAGCCTGGACAGCGGCAGGAACCGTGTCGACCTCGGCGTCGGCTACGCATTCTGATGGGCACGCTGCGCTGGATCCCACTGTCACTCGCCGCGCCCGCCCTGGTGCAGGCGGCGCAGTTCGCCACGCTGGATGAGGCGGCGCGGCGCGCCTTTCCGGAGGCCACGGCCTGGCGCGACCAACTGCTGCAGGCCTCGGCCGAAGACCTGCAAGCCCTCGCCGCCCTGGGCGGTGCGCCGCCGCGCACGGCCACCTGGCGCGTGCTGGTCGCGCTGAAGGACGGCCAGGTGCTGGGCCATGTCGTCGCGGATGGCGTGATCGGCAAGTTCGAGCTCATCGACTATGCGGTCGCGGTGGCTGGCGACGGCCGTATCCGCAGCGTCGACGTGCTGAACTACCGCGAAAGCCATGGCTACGAGATCAAGCTGCCGGCCTGGCGCAAGCAGTTCGTTGGCAAGGGCGCGAGCGCGCCATTGCGTGTCGGCGACGACATCGCCAACATCAGCGGTGCCACGCTGAGCTGCGGCCATGTCACCGACGGCGTGCGCCATCTCGTCGCCTTGCTGGAGCGCCAGCGCGCCAGCGGCCGGCTCTGAGTGCGGCCTTGAGCACCCGCCGGCGTCGCGCCCTGGCCCTGCTCGGCACGCTGGTCGACATCGACGTGCAGGCGCCGGCCCACATCGCCGAGCCGGCGCTGCAACGGGCCTTCGCCCGCATTGCCGACGTGCATGCGGCGATGAGCTTTCATGAACCCAGCAGCGACCTGCGACGCATCGCCCGCGCCGCGGCCGGCACGGTGCTGCGCGTTTCGCCGGACAGCCATGCCGTGCTGGCGTTGGCGCTGCAGCTGGAGGCCGGCAGCGACGCCGCGTTCAACCCCTGCTGCGCGGCCGCACTGGTCGACCGCGGCCTGCTGCCACGGCCCGACCCGGTGCCGCCGGGCCTGGCCACCTCGCTGGCCGCAGGCATCGAATTGCTCGACGACCTTCAAGTACGTGTCTGTCGCCCGGCCTGGATCGACCTCGGTGGCATGGCCAAGGGCTATGCCGTCGACGTCGCGGTCGAGGCCCTGGCGGCGGCCGGCGTGGCCGGCGGTGTCGTCAATGCCGGCGGGGACCTGCGCTGCTTCGGCCCGCAGCCCCTGACGGTGCAGTTGCGCGATCCGCGCCAGCCCGGCTTCGCGCGGCCGGTGGCCGAAATCAGCGACCTGGCCTGCGCCACCAGCGCCTGGCGGCTTGGCGAGGCCGAAGACCGCAGCGCCCACCTGGTCTGCCAGGACCGGCGCGTCGAGGACAATCCGCTGATGTCCGTGACCGTCTTCGCCCCCCGCTGCGTGTTCGCCGATGCCCTGACCAAGGTGGTCTGGCAGCGCGGCCGCGCCGCTGCTGCCCTGCTCCGCGCCCACCAGGCGCAGGCCATGCTGTGGCGCGAACACGGCGAACCTCAGACCCTCTGAAGCGCGCCGCGCGTGAATCGACTCCCCAGCCACCGTGCGGCGCCGGACCACGCCCGGCATCAGCGTCATCGCGCGCCGGCGCTGCGCGCGCTGGCCCACGGCTCCAGGCCGCCGCGCTGGCAGCGCTGGGCGGTGCACGGCGCGACGCTGGCCCTGACGCTGACCGGCGTCGGCTGGTTGATCGCCCACCACCTGCTGCAGGATCGCGGCAGCTTCGGCGAGGCCCTGCCCAGCCCGCTCGAGCCCTGGGCCCTGCGCCTGCACGGCATGCTGGCCTACGCCTTCCTGCTGGTGCTGGGCTCGATGAGCACGGTGCATGTCGTGCTGGGCTGGCGGCTGCGCCGCAGCCGCCGCAGCGGTGTCGGGCTGATCGCCGCCGGCCTGGTGCTGACGGTCAGCGGCCTGGCGCTGTATTACGCACCGGAACCCTGGCACGAGAGCACCAGCCTGCTGCACTGGGCCACCGGCCTGGGCCTGCTGCCGCTGCTCGGCGTGCATGTGCTGGCCGCGCGCCGCTGGCGCCGCCGGGCGGCGCGGCTCAGCTCGGCGTGAGCCGCTGCAGCAGCAGGTCGCAGGCGCTCAGGGCTTGCGCAAAATCCAGCCGCGCCACCGCGGCGCTCAACGACGCAAATTCATCGCCCAGTGCTTCGGCATGGCCGGCGGCCAACTGCTCGCACAGCGACACCGAGCGCATGTTTCGCGCCACCAGCAGCAGCCGCAACTGCTGCAACATCTCCAGCGGGTCGCCCGCTGCCGGCGCTGGGTCGGCAGGCCGGCTGATGGGCGGGCTGGCCGCCAGCTGCCGCAGCGCGGCATCGAGCAGGGCCTGCAGGTCGCCCAGTGCCGCTCGGGCGGCGGCGATATCGCCATCGAGCCGGAGCGCCTGCTCCTGCCGCCCCGCCAGCGCTGCGAGGGCATTCGCGCCGACCGCGCCGGCCAGGCCGCGCAGGGTGTGCAGCACGCGCACCGCATCGGCGCGCGAGCGCTGGTCGAGGTGGCGCCGCAGCGCCTCCATCTCGGCCGGCGCGTCCCGGCCGAAGGCCATGACAACGCGCTCGTAGAGCGCCTCCCGTCCACCCAGCCGACGCAGCGCCGCGCTGCGGTCGAGTGGCGTCGGCTCAGCGGTGGGTGCCGCGGAAGCTGCACGTTGCCGGGGCTCGAGATGGACGATATGGCGCCGCAGGCAGTGCACCATCTGCTCCAGGTCCACCGGCTTGGCGACATGGTCACGCATGCCGGCGGCGAGGCAGGCCTCGCGGTCGGAGGCCATCGCATTGGCCGTCATCGCGATGATCAGCGCATCGGGCCGGCGCGCCAGGATGCGCTGGGTGGCCTCGAAGCCGTCGATGTCGGGCATCTGCAGATCCATCAGGATGGCATCGAAGGCGGGCTCGGCGATCAGGGCCAGGTGCACGCCCTCGATGCCGCCACCGGCCAGCGTGACGACGGCACCTTCGCCTTCCAGCAGCTCGCAGGCGACCTGGCTGTTGAAGCTGTTGTCCTCCACCACCAGCAGCCGCATGCCTTTCAATCCGGGATCTGCGCTCTCCGCCGGCCGCATGCGCAGCGGTTCACCGCGGGTGGCTTCGGCCACCGCATCCTGCAGCATCGACGCAGTGACCGGCTTGACCAGATAACCGCCGAGGCTGGCGATCTCCTGCTCGCTGCGTTCGGCCAGCAGCTCACGCCCATGGGCCGTGACCATGATGATCACGGGCGCGTCCGACTCGCGGCTTTCGCGGATGCGGCGCGAGGTTTCCCAGCCGTCCAGCCCCGGCATGCGCCAGTCCATCAGGATGATGTCGTAGTGCGGCGCGCCGCGCTCGGCTGCCCGGTGCACCATGCCCAGGGCCTGCTCGCCGCCGGCCGCCAGATCGCAGTCCCAGCCCAGGCTCTCGCCGATGCCCTGGAGCACCTCGCGGGCCGTGGGGTTGTCGTCGACGATCAGCACCTTCAGGCCGGGCCGCCCTGGAACCGCCTCGCGGGCCTCGGCCGGAGCGACCGGCAACGGCAACTCGAAGTAGAAGCGGCTGCCCTCGCCGACGCGGCTGGACACGCGCAGCTCACCGCCCATCAACGACACCAGCTGGCGGCTGATCGCCAGACCCAGGCCGGTGCCGCCATAGCGCCGCGAGGTCGACTGCTCGGCCTGGCTGAAGCCGGAAAAGATGTGCTCGAGCTTGTCGTCGGCGATGCCGATGCCGGTGTCACTGACCTCGAAGCGGATGCGTGCCAGGGCGCCGTCCTGGCCCAGCAGTGTCAGGGCAAGCACGACCTCGCCGTGCTCGGTGAACTTCAGCGCATTGCCGGCCAGGTTCAGCAGCACCTGGCGCAGTCGCGTGGCATCACCGATCAGCGCCGCCGGCAGCCTGGGGTCCAGCGTGAACAGCACCTCGATGTCCTTGTCGCCCACATGGGCGGACAGGATCACGGCCAGCTCGCGCATCAGCTCGTTGAGCTCGAAGCGATGTGGGTCCAGCTCCATCTTGCCGGCCTCGACCTTGGAGAAGTCCAGCACATCGTTGATGACGGCCAGCAGGGCCTGGGCCGCCGTGCGGGCCTTGGACGCATAGTCGTGCTGGCGCGGCGTCAGCTCGGTACGCAGCAGCAGGTTGAGCATGCCCAGGGCGCCGCTCATCGGGGTGCGGATCTCGTGGCTCATGTTGGCGAGGAAGTCGCTCTTGGCCTGGCTGGCCGCCTCGGCCGCGACACGGGCGCGCACCAGGTCCACCTCGACCCGGTGGCGCTCGGTCACATCGACGAGCATCTGCACGACGTTCAGCAGCTGGCCGCGGCGGTCCCGGATGGCGCTGGCGCTGCCGTTGACGAACAGCTCGCCGCCGCCGGGCAGCGCAAAGCCGCGCTCGAAGCGGACATGGTCGAGCTTGGCGCTGACCAGGCGGTTCAGCTCACCGCCATGCAGCCGGCCGGGCCGGAAGTCCGGCAGATCGGCCAGCTTGGCGCCGCGCAGCGCCTCGGCGGTGCGGCACAGCATCGCCGTGAGCGCCGTGTTCACCTCCAGGATCAGGCCGCGGGCGTCGCAGATCGCGATGCCCACCTGGGCGCGCTCGAACACGCCGCGAAACCGCAGTTCACTGTCGTTGAGCGCGCGTGTGCGCTGCTCCACGCGGCCTTCGAGCAACTGCTTCTCGACAATGAGCTGCTCCGCCATCCGGTTGAAGGCACGGGCCAGCTCACGGAACTCGGCGAAGCCGCAGACCGGCGCGCGCTCCTGCAGGTTGCCGGCCGCCATGCGGGCCACGGATGCACTCAGCAAGGCGACCGGCGCGACGATCTGCCGGCCCAACACCAGCGCCAAGCCGAGAGCCAGCAGCAAGGCGGCGCCCAGGGCCGCCAGCAGCCGGTTGCGCAGCATGCGAGCGGGCGCGAAGGCTTCGTCGGCATCCAGCGTGATCGCGATGCCCCAGTCCAGAGACGGCAGCCGGCTCCAGGAGGCGAGCACCTCGACCCCGGCATCGTCGCGCACGAGGCCACTGCCGGTGTCACCCCGCAGCCCGCGCAGCGCGGCCGGCGGGTCGCCCGGCCCGCGCTCGCTCACCGGGCTCAGCAGCTCGGCCGCAGACCGACGCGGCACGCTGACGAACACGGCGTGATCGCCGTCGCGCTGCACCAACACGGTGTCGCCGGTCCTGGTCAGGCCCTCGCCTTCGGTGGCCACCCGCATCAGGCGGTCGAAATCGAGCTGCAGCACCAGGGTGCCGAGCACGCGCGGGCCGTCAACGACCGGGTGCAGGTAGAACAGCGTGGCTGCGCCCGCATGACGCAGGCGCAGCGCGGGTGTCAATCGGGCCACCGGCCCGCGCAGCGCCTGCTGATGCACGGCCAGCAGCGGGCTGCCCGCAAACACCGCGTCATCGAGCGAGTTGGCCTGCGGGCCGTGCTCCTGCAGCGGCTTCAGCCGGAAGCTGATGCGGCCATCGGGCCGCACCAGCAGCAGGTTGCGGTACTTGCCGCTGTCGTAGAGCCGCTCGTAGAAGTCGCGGCTGGCGCCGGGCAGGCGGGCCGTCGCCGCGTCGCTCCCGGCGGCCAACAGCTCGCGCGTGTCCTTCGATTGCGCAACCAGCCGGGCATCGACCGCGACGTCGTCGATGTAGTCGTTGATCTCGTGCACCTTCTTGCGCGCGATGGCCACCAGGCCGTCGGTGACCGTTGCGCGCAGGCTGCTCTCGAAGCTGGACAGCTGCCAGATCCCCACCAGCCCGAGCGGCAGCACCGAGATCAGCAGCATGCCCAGCAGCAGCGCCGGGCCGATCCGCCAGGCAGGCCGGGTCGACTCGATGCCGGTGACGGCGCTCACCCGCGGGCCCCGGCGGTCAGCGCCGGCCCGGCCGACCGGCGCGCCGCGTCGGCCGTTTCAACCCGCGTGATCACCACCCTCCGTCCGAGCAGCGCCAGCCCGTGCCGCATGGCAGACAGGCCTCAGCCGGCGGACCGCCGCGGCTCGGGCGAAATCAAGGGCAGCGTCAGCCGCACCGTCGTGCCGACGCCCGGCGTGGACTCGACATGGATTTGCCCGCCAAGCGCGAAGGTCACCAGGTTGCGCACGATGTACAGCCCCGGCTCGCTGCGCCCGCCGCCAAAGCGGGTCGAGAAGAAGGGGTCGAACACGCGGCCCAGCACGCCCGGCGGCATGCCGGCGCCATGGTCCTGCACCGTGATGATCAGCTGGTCGGTGCCCAGCGGGCGCACCCGGATATGGACCTCGCCGCCGGCCTCGCGGTAGGCATGCTTGACGGCGTTCTGGACCAGTGTGGACAGCACCTTGGCCAAGGCGCCCCGAAAGCTCAACAGGTGCATGTCGTCGCCCACATCGAGCTCGCAGCGCACCTGGTGAACCTCCAGCGTGGGCGCCAGGCTGCCCACCACTTCGCGGATCAGCTCCAGCAGCGAAAAGCTGCGGCGCTGGTCACCGAAGTTTTCGGCCGTGGACTGCAGGAAGGAATCCACCGTCGACAGGGCGCGCTGCAGGTTGGACAGCACCAGACCGACACTCTCCTCGCCGACCCGCAGATGCCGCTCCAGCTCCTGGCGCTTGACCTGCCCGGACTGCAGCAGCAGGTTCATCTGCGCCAGGTCGTCCTGAAGCGTGCAGGCCGAGATCAGCGCATTGCCCAGCGGTGAACTGAGCTCCTGGGCGATGTCGGCGATGGTGCGCCCCACCGAGGCCAGCTTGTCGCGCTGGAACAGCTCGATCTGCGACCGCGCAAAGCTCTCGGAGGCCTGCTTGAGTGCGAGCTGGGTGCGCACCCGCGCCTGCACCACCACGTCGACAAAGGGCTTGGGGATGTAGTCCGCAGCACCATGGGCGAAGCCCTCGGCCTCGTCCGCGGGCTCGCCCTGCACGGTGACGAAGATGACAGGAACGCTGCGCGTGCGCGGGTCGGCCTTGAGCCGGTCGCAGACCTCGTAGCCGCTCATCTCGGGCATCAGCACATCGAGCAGGATCAGATCCGGCAGCTGCTGGGCGCAGAAGGCCAGTGCCTCGGCGCCACTGGTGGCCATGGACACCTCACACTCGTCGACCAGAAGCTGGTAGAGCGCGTGGATGTTGCTCGGCTGGTCGTCAACAACGAGGATGAGCGGCATGGCGACTCAGAATAACCGCAGCGCCGACCCGAATGCCAGGGTCAGAACGGTGGTTTTCCCCAGGACATCGGGCGACCGCCCGGCGCGCGACCCCAGGGGCCAGCACACCCATAATGCCCGGCAACACCGTTCTGACGATGCCTCAGCGCCAACTTCCGCTCGACCTTTCCGGGACTGCCGCGTCCGCGCTGGCGGCCCGGCCGCTGCTGCCGCCGGCTCAGCGCGCGCGGCTGGCCGCTGCCGGCCCGGCGAGGGCGAGGCTGGCATTGCTGTCCGGCCACCGGCCGCAGGGGGCCGCGTGACGCAGGGTTCCCACCTCGTCGTGCTGGGCCCGCGGGGCACGTGCTGGCTGTTCCTGCTGGTGCTGGCGTCCACGGTGGGCGTCTGGGTCAGAGACATCCTGCTCGGCGGCGGCGATGCCGGCAGCCAGATCGGTCATGCGGGCCTCGTGGTCGCGTTTTCGACGCTGAGCCTGCTGGCCTGGCGCCGCCCCGAGCGCCTGGGCGAGTGGCAGCGTTGGGCCGTGACAGTGCTGGCCCTGCAATTCAGCCTGCGCCTGCTCAGCCTGACCCTGCGCGCCGACCCCGGCCCGAGCCTCGGCGCCCTCGGCAGCATCGCACCCTGGACGCTGGCGGGAAGCCTGCTGCTGTTCACGGCCTGGCGGCCCGGCCATGCGCTGCTGATCGCGGCGACGCTGCTGGCGCTGATGTTGGCGCCCAGCATCTGGCTGCATGCCGCCGGCCAGGCGCCGCAGTGGCTTCAAGACGCTCGGCCGCTGCTGATCCAGCTGGCCCTGTGCCAGGCGCTGTTCGGCCTGGCGCTGTGGGGCCTGGCGACCCAGATCGGCCGGCTGATCGGGTTGGCGCCGGCCGGGCGCGGGCGGGCCAGCGCGAACGATCTGATCAACGCCCGGCTGGCCGAGCTGGAGCAGTCGCGCGAAGCCGCCGAGGCCGCCTCGCGGGCCAAATCGGACTTTCTCGCGACCATCGGCCACGAGATCCGCACGCCGATGAACACCGTGCTGGGCCTGACCCGCCTGTTGCTGGACGGCCGGCTGCCGGCCGAGCAACGCAACCAGTTGCGCGAGGTGGCGCGAGCCGGCGAGACCCTGCTCAAGCTGATCGACAGCATGCTCGACTATGCGGACCTGGATGCCGGGCGCCTGCAACTGGTGTCCGAGCCCCTGCAGTTCGAGCTCTTGCTCGGCGGCGCGTTCGACGCGGTGCGGCCCGCGGCCCAGGCCAAGCAGCTGGAGCTGCTGTGCGAGATCGAGTCACCGCAGCTGCTCGGCGCCGCGGGTGCCCGCCGCGGCGACGCGGCTCGGCTGACCCAGCTGATCACCGAATTGCTGGTCAACGCGGTCAAGTTCACGCCGGCCGGCCAGGTGCGGCTGACGGCAGCTCTGGACGACGACGGCGCCTGGCGGCTGCGGGTGCGGGACAGCGGCGTCGGCATCGCCCCCGAGCAACTGGCGCGCCTGTTCACGCCATTCGGGCAGCTGGAGGCCGGCGCGTCGCGGCGCTTTGGCGGCACCGGCATGGGCCTGGCCATCTGCCGGGCGCTTGTTGAACGCATGGGCGGCGAGCTGACGGCCCGCAGCACGCCCGGCCGCGGCAGCGAGTTCGAGCTGCGGCTGCCTCTGCCGAGCTGCGAGCCCTTGCCGATGCCAGCGGTGAAGGCGCTGCGCAGCATCGTGATCGTGCAGGCGACCCACAGCGCCGGCCATGCGGCACTGCTGGGCCTGGTGCAGGCGCTGGCGCCGACCACGCGCGTCGAGGTGTTCGGCCAGGGTGCCCAGGCGCTGGCCCGGCTGGGCGCGACACCGGTCAGCCAGCCCCATGACCTGCTGATCGTCGACTGGGTGCTGCCCGACATGGACGGCGGTGAACTGCTCGCCGCACTGACGCAGGCCGGTCCACCGCGCGCGCGGCGCATCATGCTGCTGAGCGCCTTCGACACGCCGGTGCTGCGCCAGCGGGCCCACCGCCAGGGGGCACAGGCCCTGTGCGCCAAGCCGCTGCTGCCGCATACGCTGCGTGGCCTGATGGACCTGGACCATCCGTTGCCGGAAGAGATGCGCGCCGACGGCGAGGAGGTGCCGGCGACGGACGCGGATCCGACGACGCTGATCAGCGAGCTCGACACCCTGCTCGGCGCCGCCGACAGCGATGCGCTGGCACTGTGGGAGCAGCACGAATCGGCATTCATTGATACGCTGCCGGCACCGCGTGCCCAGGCCCTGGCCGGGGCCATGCAACGCCTCGATTTCGAAGAGGCCCAGGCCGCGCTGCGCGGCGACATTCCGCCCAAACCATGACGTCAACCGAGCCCCTCGCCGCCCTCGCCACTCCGCAGGCCACCGTGCTGGTCGTCGACGACACGCCGGCCAATCTGACCTTGCTGGCCCAGGTGCTCAAGCCGGAGTTCCGGGTCCAGCTCGCGGTCAGCGGACCCAAGGCGCTGGAGATCTGCCGCCGCCAGCCGCCCGATCTGATCGTGCTGGACGTGATGATGCCCGAGATGGACGGCTACGAGGTCTGCCGCCAGCTCAAGGCCAACCCGGCCACGCGTCGGGTGCCGGTCATCTTCCTGACGGCCCTGACCCGGCCCGCGGACGAGAGTGCCGGTTTCCAGGCCGGCGGTGCCGATTTCATCCACAAGCCCTTCAACCCGGCGACCGTCGTGGCCCGGGTGCGCACCCATCTGCAGCTCAAGCTCGCCGAGGACCAGCTGCTGCGCCACAACGCCCACCTCAGCGGCGAACTGGCGGCCCGCGAGCGCGAGGTCGAGCGGCTGCGCGACACGACGCTGTTCGTGATGGTCGGCCTGGCCGAGTTCCGCGATGCCGATACCGGCAACCACATCCAGCGCACCCAGGAATACGTGCGCACATTGGCCCGCTGGATCGCTGCCCAGCCCGACGGACCGGCCGAACTGACCGACGCCCTCATCGACGAGCTGGCCAAGGCCGCGCCGCTGCACGACATCGGCAAGGTGGCGATTCCCGACGGCATCCTGCTCAAGCCCGGCAAGCTCTCGGCCGACGAGTGGCGGGTCATGAAGACCCATGCCGAGCAAGGCGCCGACCTGCTGCAACGGGCGATCGACCGGCTCGGCGACGATGCCGGTCCGATGCTGATCTTCGGCAAGCAGATCGCCCGCCACCACCATGAGAAATGGGACGGCAGCGGCTACCCGGACGGCCTGGCGGGCACGGCCATTCCCCTCGCGGCCCGGCTGATGGCCGTGGCCGACGTGTACGACGCGCTGATCAGCGTGCGCCCCTACAAGCAGGCGATGAGCCATGAAGAGGCGCTGGCCTTCATCCGGGCCGGCAGCGGCAGCCATTTCGATCCGCGGGTCGTCGAGGCCCTTGATGCCTGTCTCGCGGAGGTGCGCGCGATCGCGTCCCGGTGGGCCGACTGAGCAACCGTCTTGAAAGTCAAGCTTGGTGCAACCGTCTTGAAAGTCAAGCTTGGTGCAGCGACTGATCCCAACTCGACCCGTTCTTGGCGATGGCGTTGAGCATGGTCAGCAGCTTGCGCATGCAG
>RXJV01000084.1 GCA_003963075.1 Burkholderiales bacterium | reverse complement strand
GCTCAGGCGCCCAGTGCTCAGTCACGGGCTTAAAACTTCTACCCAGAGGCCGCTCGGGCTACCCGAGCCGGTCCGAGGTTTAAAGATACAAGGCCCCGCCGAGCGGTGGCCGCGGCGGGGTCGCCGTCCCCGCTCAGCCGCGCGTCATCAGCGCGGTTGAATCCGGGTCCAGGGGTCGCACCGTAGAGACCCCGATGCCATGCCGGCATCGCCTCACAGGATGCCCCGATGAAACCCCGCCACACCCTCAGTGCCCTGGCCGCAGCCCTGCTGTGCCTGGCCGGCACCGCCCAAGCTTCCAGCCACCGCGAAGCCCCGTTCATCACCACCGCGCCGAAGGTGGATGGCACGGACTTCTACATGTTCCGCAGCTACGAACCTGGCCGCGACAACATGGTGACGCTGATCGCCAACTACCAGCCGCTGCAGGATGCCTACGGCGGCCCGAACTACTTCTCGATGGATCCGAACGCGCTGTACGAGATCCACATCGACAACAACGGTGACGCCAAGGAAGACATCACCTTCCAGTTCCGCTTCAAGAACACGCTGGCCAACAGCGGCAACGGCAACACCCTGACCATCGGCGGCCAGCAGGTCTCCACCGCGCTGCAGCAGGGCTCGGGCATGGTCAGCAGCCCGAAGGACGGCAACCTCTCGACCATCCAGCAGTACACGGTGAGCGTGGTGCGCGGCGACCGCCGCACCGGCAAGGTCTCGGCCGTGACCAACGCCGCCAATGGCAGCGCGACCTTCGACAAGCCCTTCGACAACATTGGCACGAAGAGCATCCCGAACTATGCCGACTACGCCGCCAAGCACGTCTACACGGTCAACATCCCCGAGTGCCCGACGCCGGCCAAGCTCTTCGTCGGCCAGCGCCAGGACGCGTTCGCGGTCAACCTCGGCGTCATCTTCGACAACGTCAACGTGCCGCTGTCGGCCATCATCGACCGCAAGAACATCGGCGCCTTCCCGAACACCATCGGCGACAAGAACGTCACCACGCTGGCGCTCGAGGTGCACAAGGACTGCCTGAAGAGCTCGCCCACCGGTGACGACGTCATCGGCGGCTGGACCACCGCCAGCCTGCGCCAGGGCCGCCTGCTCAACCCCAAGCCGGGCTCGGGCCTGCAGGCCAGCGAGAAGGCCGGTGGCGCCTGGGTGCAGGTGTCGCGACTGGGCATGCCGCTGGTCAATGAGCTGGTCATCGGCCTCAAGGACAAGGACGCCTTCAACGCCTCCAAGCCCAAGGACGACGCGCAGTTCGCCACCTACGTGACCAACCCGACCTACCCGCAGGTGCTGGCCAACGTGCTGAACAACGGCGTCGGCGCCCCGACCAACTTCCCGCGCACTGACCTCGTCACCACCTTCCTGACCGGCATCCCGGGCGTCAACCAGCCCAAGGGCGTGGTGGCCTCTGAGATGCTGCGTCTGAACACCGGCATCGCGCCGGTGCCGTTCGCCCAGCAAAACCGCCTCGGCATCGTCGGCAGCATCCGTGACGGCGGCAAGGACTTTGCCGGCTTTCCGAACGGCCGCCGCCCGAAGGACGACGTGGTCGACGTGGCTCTCGTGGCGATGATGGGCGGCCTGTGCATCGCCAACGGCACCACCAATGCCTTCGGCTTCGGTGCGGCCTGCACGCCGGCGGCCGTGCCGCTGGGCGCCACCTCGCTGGAGTTCCACGACGGTGTGGACCAGGCGACCGTGCCGCTGCTGCCGGGCTTCCCCTACCTCAACACGCCCATCCCGGGCGCCAAGTGAGCGAGGCCGCCATGCGTACCCTGATCTCAGCATCGGCGGCCTTGGCCGCCGGCCTCGTGCTCGCGGGTTGTGGCGGCGGCAGCTATGGCGGGGGCAGCACGCCGCCCTCGCCGGACGTTGCCACCGCGGTGCCGGACAGCGCGGTCGCCAGCACCCCGGCCATGATGACCTATCTCGGCGCCTTGCCGGCCAGCGAGACCGTGGAGCCGCTGACGCTGCCCGCGGCCGATGCGGCGGCCACCGAGACCGACGAACCCGTCGCGATCTGACGATGCAACGGCTGCAGGCGCTGCTGTGCACGCTGCTGCTGGCGGGGCCGGCGCTGCCGGTCTCGGCCGAAACCTTTGTGCCGAAGGATGACGCCGAGATCGTGCAGCGTCTGCCCTACCGGGTGGACGCCGCCGAACGCGCCCGCCGCGCGGCGCTGGCCCGCGATCCGGGCCAGTTGCCGTTGGCGCTGGCCACTGCCCGCAGCGCGCTTGAGCGGGCGCGCGTGCACGGCGACCCGCGCGAGCTCGGCGCCGCCCAGGCCGCGCTGGCGCCCTGGTGGACCCGTGCCGACGCGCCAGCCCCGGCGGTGCTGCTGCGCGCCCGCGTGCTGCAGGCCCGCCATGACTTCGATCTCGCACTGGCCGACCTGCGGCTGCTGCTGGCCCGCCCCGACCTCGACGACGACATCCGCGCCCAGGCCCTGCTCGATGCCGCCGGCGTGCATCAGCTGCGCGCCGAGCTGCCCGCGGCCCGCACGCTGTGCGAACGCTTGCGCCCGCTGGCGCCGCTGCCGGCCACGGCCTGCCTGGCCGAGCTCGACAGCCTCAGCGGCCGCGCCGCCGACGCGGCCCAGACCCTGGCCGGCCTGAGCGCTGGCCGCAGTGTGCCGCCGTGGCTGGCACTGATGCGGGCCGAACTCGCCGAGCGTCTGGGCGACAGCGCCCGCGCGCCCGGCCTCTATCAGCTGGCCCTGGCCGGTGGTGACGAGGTCTACACCCAAGCGGCCTGGGCCGACTGGCTGCTGGCCCACGGCCGCGCCGCCGATGCCCTGGCCCTGCTGCAGCGCAGTGCCGATGCCGAGGCCGATGCGCTGCTGCTGCGCCGCGTGATCGCGCTGCGGGCGCTGGGCCGCGAGAGCGCCACGCTCACCGCCCAGATGCGCGAGCGCCTCGCCGCGGCCGATCGCCGCGAGCCCGGCCGCCATGCCCGCGAGCAGGCGCGCTTTGCACTCGATGTCGAGTCGCAACCGCGCGCTGCCCTGCGACTGGCCCAGGCCAACTGGGCCTTCCAGCGCGAACCAGCCGATGCCGTGCTGCTGCTGCGTGCGGCCCTGGCCGCCGGCCGTGAGGGCGATGCGGTCCGCATGCAACTGGCGCGGCAACTGCAGGCCCTGGGCTGGCAAGACGCGCGACTCACGGCCCTCGACCGGAGCTTCGCCTCGTGAGCACACGGCCGCTGTTGCGTGTGACAAGCTGGCTCGTAGGTTTGCTGGTGAGCCTGCTGCTGCTCGGCGGCTCGCCGGCCTTCGCGCATCAGTCCAGCGAGGCCTATCTGAGCTATCGGATCGACGGTGCCGACGTGGAGCAGCGCCTGGATATCGCGCTGCGCGACCTGGACCGCGACCTCGCCCTCGATGCCGAGGGCGACGGCACCCTGAGCTGGGGCGAAGTGCGCCAGCGCTGGCCGGACATCGAACGCCTTGCCGACGACGGCCTGCGCTTCACCGCCGACGGCAGCACCTGCGCGCTGCTGGCGCGCGGCCCGGCGCAGCTCGACACCCACAGCGACGGCACCCATGCCGTGCTGATCAGCCACTGGCGCTGCAGCGCGGCGGTGCAGCAGCTGGCTGTCGACTACCGGCTGTTCGCCGCCACCGATGCCGGCCACCGCGGGCTGGCGCGCCTGGTGGGCAGCGCCGGCGAGCCGCTGGTGCTGGTGCCCGGCGGGCCGGCGCAGACCCTGAGCGCGGTCAACGCGGGCTTTGCGGGCTTTGTCGTCGAAGGCATGGCGCATATCGCCAGCGGGCTGGACCATGTGCTCTTCCTCGTCACCCTGCTGCTCGTCGCCGTCTGGCGGCGCGACAGTCGGGGCTGGGCACCGCGGGCCGGCCGACGCAGCGCGCTGATCGAGACGCTCAAGCTGGTCACGGCCTTCACGGCTGCCCACTCCGTGACGCTGGGCCTGGCGGCGAGCGGCCTGATCGACCCGCCGTCACGCTGGGTCGAGTCATTGATCGCGCTGACCGTGCTGCTCGCGGCGTTGGACAACCTGCGCCCCTTCGTGCCCGGCCCGCGCTGGGCCATGGTGGCGGTGTTTGGCCTGGTGCACGGCGTGGGCTTTGCCGGGCCGCTGAAGGACCTGGGCCTGCGCGGCAGCGAGCTGCTGCTGCCGCTGCTGGGCTTCAACCTGGGCGTGGAGCTGGGTCAGCTCGCGGTCGTCGCGCTGCTGTTGCCGCTGGCGCTGGTTCTGCGGGCCCGGGTGGCCTACCGGCGCTGGATCGTGCCCGGCGGGTCCGGCGCGATCGCCGCGCTGGCGACGCTGTGGCTGGCCGAGCGCAGCCTGGCCCTCAACCTGCTGCCCTGAGCGACCTGTGGCGTCAGGCGCTGGCCGCGCTGGCAGGGCCGGTCCGAGGCAGCCAGTTGCGCTTGCGGTAGGCCTCTTCGATGCGCGCAAAACTGCCATCGGCCTGGGCGCGCACGACCTCGATGTCGAGGGCCGCCAGCAGCTGGTTGGACGCCTCCGTGCGCGGCATCGCGAGGTGGAAATCCTGCCGGAACAGCGGCGGCTCCAGCGGCGCCACGCGATGCCCCAGGCCCTCGGACGCAATCAGCTGCAAGCCGCTGAGCCGCGCAGCGGCGGCGAAGTCCACGCGTCGGGCATCCACCATGCGGATCGCCGCCGACAGGCTGGAGGCCTCCTCGCAGCGGATCGCGCCGCTGCTGACCGCCCGATCGAACTCGGGTGCAAACAGCGCGCCGCGCAGCTTGACGAAGCTGAAGCCGTAGAGGTCCGACAAGCGGCTCCATTTGGGCAACTCGCCGATGCGGCCGAACAGGCTCATGTCGGCGCGATACACCGGTGCCTTGCTGAAGCTGAACTGGCGCTCGCGCTCGGGCGACTTGAACATCGGGATCAGGCCATCGGCCTCGCCGGTCTTGAGCATCAGCACCGCGCGCGCCCAGGGCACGACGTCGAACTGCAGCGGCTGCTTGAGCCGCTCGAACAGCAGCTGACACATCTCCGGCAGCATGCCGGTCACGCCATAGGCCGTGGCCATCGTGAATGGCGGCATCTCGATACCGAGGATGCGCAAGGGCCGCCGCGGGTCGACGACCGCCGCAGCCGGTGCGGCCGATGCGGGCAGGGCGATGCCGATGCAGGCTGCGGCCAATGCCCGTCGACGGTTGATCGGTCTGCGCGAGCTGGGGTTCACGGCGGTCCCTGCGGTGGACATCGGGTGGGAAGAGTCTAGGGCCTTCTACCGCCCCGCTGGTATGCCCTCTAGCACCTGGGACACCAACCGAAGCTGCTCGCCGAGCCGAGGTGCGGCGAAGTCTACGAAGGCACGCAGCTTCTGCGGCACCAGGCGGCTACTCGGGTACACCAGGCTGACCGGGGTCGGCGCCGCCTCGAACTCACGCAACACCGGCAGCAACTGGCCCGACCTGACGGCTGCCGCAGCCTGATAGGACGTGGCCTGTACCAGACCCACGCCGGCGATCGCGGCATCGATGGCGGACTCGGGCAGCGTGGTGCTCAGCCGGATGCGGATCGGGAACATGGCTTCGGCGCCTGCGTCCGCGCACAGCCATGATTTGAACGGGCCGAGGCTGGCCCAGGCGATGCAGTCATGGTTGGCGAGCTCGCGGGGATGGCTCGGGCTGCCGTGCCGGGCCACATAGGATGGCGCCGCCAGGATCACCATCCGGATTTCGCCCAGCGGGCGGGCGACGAGCGAGCTGTCGGGCAGGGCGCTGATGCGGACGGCCAGGTCGATCTGCTCGTCCAGCAGGTTCACCACCCGATCCACCAGCTGCAAACGGAGGGCGACCTCGGGGTACTGGTGCAGGAAGTCCAGGGCAACGGGTTGCAGATGCTGGCGCCCGAAGCCAACGGGTGCCGTGATGCTGAGCTCGCCTTTGGGCATACGGTGCTCGCCGGCGACCGCAGCGTCCGCGTCTCTGAGGTCGTCGAGCATCCGCTGGCAGGCAGTGAAATACGGCAAGGCCGTGGCCGTCAGCACCACTTGGCGCGTGGTGCGCTCGAACAGTCGCACGCCCAGGGCCGCCTCCAGCTCCGCCACGCGACGGCTCACCGTGGGCGTCGGCAGGCCCAACGCACGCGCTGCGGCACTGAAGCCGCCCGTCTTGGCGACCGCGACGAAGGCCTGCATTGAGTCGAGTTTGTCCACGCTTTCTCGAATTCCGTAAAGGTGCTATCCGCGCCTGCCGGCTTATCGCGAAGCGCCCAAGCGATCAGTATGACGGCACTGCGCAGAACCCCACCTCAGTCCCTCGATTCAGGAGCACCTCATGAACCTTCGCACTTCCGTCCTTCTCGCCCTTTCCCTTGGCCTGGCCTTTGGCGCGGCCCAGGCCCAGAGCCATCAACCGTCCGTCAGCACGCCCGTGACGCAGCTGCAGTACGGCGGCACCGGCGTCAAGGACGCCAGCGGCAAGGAGTTGCTGGCCAGCCCGGCCTACGGTGACCTCGGCAAGGGCCCGCACGGCACCTTCATCCGCATGCCCGCCGGGTTCACCAGCCATGCCCACATCCACACGGGCGACTACTGGGGCGTCGTGATCTCCGGCGTGGCCGTCAACGGCAAGCCGGGCAGTGTAGACATCCCGCTGCCCGCAGGCTCGTACTGGTTCCAGAAGGGCGGCGAGAACCACATCACGAAGTGCATCTCGCCCAACGAGTGCCTCTTCTTCATCAGCCAGGGCGGCAAGTTCGACTACGTCGTGGGAGCCGGCCAATGAACGCCATCCAACCTCGCATGGGCCTCGTCGCCGGCCTCATGACCTGCTCGGCGCTGGCGGCCGCCCTGCTCGCCAGCTCGCCGGCCCAAGCCCAGGTTCAACAGTCGGGCAAAACCCTGCCGCTGGCCCTGGCCCAGGAGGCCGCGCAAGAGGCGGTGCGGCAATGCGAAGCCAGCGGCTACCGGGTCTCGGCGTCGGTGGTGGATGTGGCGGGTGTGGAGCGCGTTTTTCTGCGCGGCGACCACAGCACCATCCACACCCGCGAAACGGCCTTCAAAAAGGCCTACACCGTCGCAACACTTGGCCCCATCTTCGGCGCCACCACCAGCAGCGCGCTGACCGAGCGCATCAGCAAGACGCCTACCGGGCCGGCGCTCGTGACGGTCAGCAACATCATCCTGCTGGCCGGGGGCGTGGCCCTGCGCTCGGGCGACGAGACCTTGGCTGCCATCGGCGTTGGCGGTGCGCCGGGCGGTGCGCTGGACGAAAGCTGCGCTCAGGCCGGCGTGGCCAAGGTGCAGGAGCGGCTCAACGCGCTCGGGCGCTGACACCACGGCCGCAAGGGATGATCAACCCCGATAGTCGATGACGGGCTCGCCGTATGGTGAGCACGCCAGCTCGACGCCATTGGCCCGGGCCGCACTGCGCCAGCTAGCTCGCGACGCCCGCCGCCACCTGGCCGGCCGGCACATGGGCTGCGGCGCTCTCGACATGGCCGGCCTGGTCGTCGAAGAAGAAGTCGGGCTCGAACTCGCGCAGGAACTCGCCCTTGGCCAGGCCGCCCAGGAACATCGCCTCGTCGACCTCGATGCGCCAGTCCATCAGCGTGCGGATGGCGCGCTCATGCGCCGGCGCGCTGCGGGCGGTGACCAGGGCCGTGCGGATGCGCGGGCCCGGCTGGTGCTGCAACTGCTGCAGGGCTTCGAGCACGGGCTTGAAAGGCCCGGCGGGCAGGGGCTGCCGGGCCCGTTCACTTTCATGCTCCTGGAAGGCCGCCAGACCCTCGCGCTGAAACACCTGCTCGGCCTCGTCGGAGAACAGCACCGCGTCGCCGTCGAAGGCGATGCGCAGCTCGTCCGGATGTGCGGCCGAGGCCTGGCGCGACTGCGGCATCACCCGTGCCGCGGCCACGCCGGCGGCCAGGGCCGAGCGGACATCGGCCTCGTTCGTGGACAGGAAGAGCTGGGCCGACAGGGGCCGCAGATAACGCCACGGTGCCGCGCCGCGCGTGAACACGCCGCGCTCGATGCCCAGACCGTAGTGCGCGGCGGAGCGGAACACCCGCAGGCCCGAGATCGGGTCGTTGCGCGACAGCACCACCACCTCGACCTGCGGTGAGCCGCCGTGGTTGAAGGCCAGCAGCTTCTTGACCAGCGAGAAGGCCACGCCGGGCGGCGCCGGCTGGTCCAGGCGCTGCTGCTGCAGGGCCATGTAGGCGTGGTCGTCCTCGGCCTCGAAGACCTGGTTTTCGGCTTCGAAATCGAAGAGGGCGCGTGAGGAGATGGCGACGACGAGTTGACCGGTGAGCGACGCAGGCATGCCGCGATTGTCGGCCCGCCGCCGCACCGGTCTATTGCATGAACCCGATGCGTCCCTTCTTCGGCGTGACCGGCAGGTCCTCGCAAAGCACCGTGGCGCGCTGGGCCAGCCGGGCGTTGCCGAAGGCCGTCATCCAGGCGCGCCGCATTTCGCGCGGGGCGAGCTCGGCCATGCGTTCGAGCACCGTGTCGCTGGGGGTGTCGTCGAAGCGGCGACCCCAGTCGTGGCTGCCGCGCAGCTTGCGGTACAGACGCAGCGCGATCGCGCGGGCGGCCGCAAAGTCCGGTGCCTGCACCTCGAAGACATTGACGCGGTTCAGGATCGGGTCCGGGATGGCACGCGCATCGTTGGCCGTGGCGACCCAGATCACCTGGCTGGCGTCCACGGCGACCTCGGCAAACTCGTCGATGAAGCTGCAGGCGGTGTCGTGCTCCAGCAGGCTGTAGAGCGAACCGAGGGGATCGTAGGCGGCCTCGCCGCCGGCCTTGTCGATCTCGTCCACCACCATCACCGGGTTCGCGTAATCGCCGTCCACGAGCGCCTCGAACACCTTGCCGGCTCGCGCGCCCCTCCACTGGCTGCTGGCGCCGGACAGCACCCAGCCGGCGGTCAGCGAGCTCATCGAGACGAAGCCCATGCCGGTGCCCAGCAGCTCCGCCAGCTGCCGCGCGAAATGCGTCTTGCCCACGCCGGGCGGGCCGAGCAACAGCAGCGGCGTGATCTCGAGCGCGTCGCTGCTGTCGTTGCACAGCGCGATCTGGCGCCGCACGTCGTCCAGCACCTCGTGGAAGTTGGGCAGCTCGTCGTAGAGGGCGTCCATGGTCGGCAGCCCCGAGGGCTTGACCTGGAAGCGCTGCTCGCCCTTCTCGAGCATGCGCTCATAGGTGGCGCGCAGGGTTTCGTGCTCCTTGGGCGGCAGCTTGTCCAGCCGCTTGGAGACTTCTTCCAGCCGGTAGATGCTGCGCATGCGCGCAACGGGGATGCGAGGGGCGACACAGGTGATGGCGGTACTGCTCATGCCGGGACTCCTTTCGACCCCATTCAAGCAAAAACAGGCGTGGCCGTGGACCTAGAGAAATCACCGAATCGGGCAACAGATCACGCCACCTGCCCTCACCGGTGCGATGCCGTGCCGCAGCCCCTCCAGCAACTGCCGTGGATCCGGCTTTGCCGGTCCACCGGCAGTGCCCCCTTGAGGGGGCCGCAGCGCCGCTGCGGTAGGGGGTGGTCTATTTCACCCAGCTGTTGAGCTGGATGATCGGCAGCAGCACCGCCAGCACGATCAGCAGCACGATGGCACCCATCGCGACGATCAGCAGCGGCTCCAGCAGCGTGGCCGCGGCCATCGAGCGGCGTTGCACTTCGGTGCCGAGCTGGCGTGCCGCGCGGCCCAGCATTTCGGGCAGCTGGCCGGTCTGCTCGCCCAGGCGGGCGAACATGGCCAGGATGCCGGGGAAGCGCTTCTTGCCCGCCAGCGCCGAGCCGAGCGGCGCGCCCTCACGCACCTGCACCAGCGCATCCAGCGCATCGGCCTGCATCGCGCGGTTCGAGAGCGTCTCGGCCGCGGCCTGCAGCGCCTTCAGGATGGGCACGCCGGCGCCGGCCAGCATCGCGAGCGTGCCGGCAAAGCGGGCCGCGTTGTAGCCGCGTGCGAGCCGGCCGAGCAGCGGCAGGTTCAGCACGCCGGCGTCAAACCGCCGCCGGAAGGCCGGTGCCTTCAGGGCCTGGCGCAGGGCCACGGCGCCCACCACCAGCGCTGCCAGCATGGCCCAGCCCCAGGTGCGCACGAAGTCGCTGATCGCGAGCATCGCAACGGTCAGCGCCGGCAGCGCCCGCTTGGAGCTGGTGAAGACGGTGGCGATCTGCGGCACCACATAGGTGACGAGGAAGATCACGATGAACACCGAGATCAGCGACACGATGGCCGGGTAGGCCATCGCACCGATGAGCTTGGCCTTCAGGTCCTGGCGCTCTTCGAGGTCGTCGGCCAGCTTCTCCAGCACCTGGCCCAGCGCGCCGCTCTGCTCGCCGGCGGCCACCACGCCGCGGTAGACCTCGTCGAACTCGCGTGGCGCCGAGGCCAGCGCGCGGGCGAAGGCCGAGCCGGCATTCACTTCGGCCTTCAACTGGCTGATCAGCTCGCGCTGGCGGGCGTCCTCGCTTTCGTCGGCCAGCGCGGTCAGCGCCCGTTCGATCGGCAGGCCCGAGCCCACCAGCCCGGCGAGCTGGCGGGTCCAGACCGCCAGCGCGGTGGCGCTGAAGACGCGGCGCGTGAAGCGGCTGCCGTCCTGGGCACCGTGCTGCTGCACGGTGTCGATGGACAGCGGCGTCAGCCCGAGGGCGCGCACCGCAGCCCGCGCGGCACGCGGGTTGTCGGCTTCGATCAGGCCGTTGCTCTGACGGCCGGAGTCGCTGAGGGCTTCGTATTTGTAGGCGGGCACGAGGTCGGCCTCAATCGCGCGTCACGCGCAGCACTTCTTCCAGCGACGTGATGCCGGCAGCGATCAAGCGCTCGCCGTCCTCGCGCATCGAGCGCAGGCCGGCGGCCTGAGCGGCGGTGAGCAGCTCGCTCTCGGCGGCGCGGTTGTGGATCAGGCTGCGCACCGCGTCGTCCGCAACCATCAGTTCGTAGACGCCGGTGCGGCCCTTGTAGCCGGTGTGGCCACAGGCCTCGCAGCCGACCGGGTGCCAGCGCCCGGCATCGTCTTGCCGCTTGCAGGCCGGGCACAGCCGGCGCACCAGGCGCTGGGCCAGCACGCCGAGCAGCGAGCTGCTCAGCAGGAAGGGTTCCACGCCCATGTCGGTCAGTCGCGTGACGGCGCTGGGCGCATCGTTGGTGTGCAGCGTGGCGAGCACCAGGTGGCCGGTCAGGGAGGCCTGGATGGAGATCTGCGCGGTCTCGTAGTCGCGGATCTCGCCGATCATGATGACGTCCGGGTCCTGGCGCAGGATGGCGCGCAGGGCCTTGGCGAAGCTCAGGTCGATCTTGGCGTTGACCTGGGTCTGGCCGATGCCGGGCAACTCGTACTCGATCGGGTCTTCCACCGTCAGCACATTGGTGGTGCTGGTGTCGATGGTCTGCAGCGAGGCATACAGCGAGGTGGTCTTGCCCGAGCCGGTCGGGCCGGTGACCAGCACGATGCCGTGGGGCTGCTGCACCAGCTTCTTGAAGGCGGCGAGCACCTGGCCGTCCATGCCCAGGCCTTCGAGCGTGAACTTGGATTCGCTCTTGTCCAAGAGGCGCAGCACCGCGCGTTCGCCGTGGGCGCTGGGCAGCGTGGACACGCGCACGTCGATCGCGCGGCCGCCGATGCGCAGCGAGATGCGGCCGTCCTGCGGCAGGCGCTTCTCAGCGATGTCGAGCTCGGCCATGATCTTCAGGCGCGAGATCAGCGCGGCGTGCAGGGCCTTGTTGGGCTGCACCACCTCGCGCAGCGTGCCGTCGACGCGAAAGCGCACCGAGCTGCTGCGCTCATAGGGCTCGATGTGGATGTCGCTCGCGCCGTCCTTGGCGGCCTGCGTCAGCAGCGCGTTGAGCATCCGGATGATGGGCGCGTCGTTGGCGGCCTCCAGCAGGTCCTCCACCGCCGGCAGGTCCTGCATCATGCGCGACAGGTCCACCGCGCTCTCGACCTCGCCGACGACGACTGCCGCGCTGCTCTCGCTGCCGGCATAGGCGGCGTTGATGCGCTCGGCCAGCGACGGCGCGGCCTCGGCTTCGAGCCGGTCCACGGCATACAGGCGCTGCACTTCGGACAGCGTGCCCCAGCCGACGTCGGGCGCAGCCCACAGCGTCAGCGTGCTGCCGTCGTCCTCCAGCAGCACGCAGTGGGCCTTCGCGAAGGCATAGGGCAGGGGGTGGCGGGTCGCGGCCATCGTCGGGCTTACTGCTGTGGCTGGGCCTTGCCCGGCGTGCCCGGCTTGGCCTCGGGCAGCACCGGCGCGCCATCGGTGTCGGGCAGCAGCACGTTCTTTTCAGGCTGCCGGCCCTGCTGAACGGCGCGGATGCTTTCGTAGCGGTCCAGCGTCAGCTGGTTGGCGCCTTCGGCGGTGCGCAGCACCACGGGGCGCAGGAAGACCATCAGATTGGTCTTCACGCGCTTGCGGGACTTGCTGCTGAACAGATTGCCAAGCACCGGGATGCGGGACAGGCCCGGCACGCCGTCGTCGCCGTCGGTGTACTCGTCCTTGAGCAGGCCGCCGAGCACGATGATGTCGCCATCGTCGACGACGACCGAGGTCTCGATCGCGCTCTTGTCCAGCGTCGGGCCCTGGGTGCCGCTGCTGCCGGGCACGACCGACGAGTTCTCCTGGTAGACCACCATGCGCACCGAGCCGCCTTCGCCGATCTGGCTCTTGATCTTCAGCGTCAGGCCGACGTCCTTGCGGTCGACGGTGGTGAAGGGGTTGACCGTGCCGCCGATGCCGGTGCCGGCGCCGCTGTTGGCATAGGAGCCGGTCACGAAGGGCACGTTCTGGCCGATGACGATGCGCGCCTCCTCGTTGTCCAGCGCGATCAGGTTGGGCGTGGACAGCACATTGGCGCCGCTCTGGCTCTCGAAGAAGTTGGCCACCGCGCCCAGCGTGTAGACGCTGCCGAACTTCTTCAGCACGCCGATGTTCAGGCCGGTGGGTGCGGTGCCGCCGCCGGACAGCGCCGACTTCACGCCCGCGGTGCCGCCGGCCACCGCTCCGGTGGCATTGATGATGTTCGAAAAGCCGGTGCCGAAGTTGGTACCGGCGCCGGTGATGGTGCCGTCGCCCTTGCTGCCGAACAGGTTCTGCCACTGCACGCCGAACTGGCCGGCCTTGGTGTTGTCGATCTTGACGATCAGCGACTCGACATAGACCTGGGCACGGCGTGCATCGAGCTGCTCGATGACGGCGCGCACCTGGCGGTAGAGCGGTTCGGCGGCGGTGATGATCAGCGAGTTGGTCGACGGGTCGGCCTGCACGAAGCCGCCGGTGCTCGGCCCGGCGGACTGGTTCAGCGGCGACGTCGCGGCGGTGGAGCTCATGCCGCCCTGGCTGTTGCTGCCGGCGCCGGTGAGTGCCTGGTTGAGGCCGCCCGGGGTGTTGCTGTTGTTGCTGCCGCTGCCCAGGCCTGGGCTGGCGGTGAAGCTGCTGCCCGTGCTGCCGCCGGAGGCGGCGGCGCCGAAGGCCGCACGCAGCACGGTGGCCAGCTTGGTGGCGTCGGCGTTCTTCAGGTAGACGACGCGGATGTTGTTGCCGCCGTCGGGGCTGGGCTGGTCGAGTTTGTCGACCATGGCACGCACGGCGGACAGGCGCGCCGGGTTGCTGGCGCGCAGGATCAGGCCGTTGGAGCGCGGGTCCACCAGCACGCTGACGGCGCTGCTCTGGCCGGGCACGGCGCCGCCGGCGGCCTGGCCGGCGTCGGCCAGGCGTTGCACCAGCGGGGCCAGGTCGGCCGCGACCGCATGCTTGAGCGGCACGATCTCGATGTCGCTGCTGCCCGGCGTGTCCATCGCCGCGATGATCTTGGCGATGCGCTGCAGGTTGTCGGCGTAGTCGGTGATCACCAGGCTGTTGTTGCCCGGGTTGGCGTTGATCGTGTTGTTGGGGCTGATCAGCGGGCGCAGCACCGCGACGAGGTTGTTCGCGTTCTCATGCTGGATGCGGAAGATCTGCGTGAGGATCTGGTCGCCGCGCGCGCCGCTGCTTTCCACCGCGACCGAACCGGCCTGCAGCTTGGCGTCTGCCTCGGGCAGCACCTTGAGCAGGCCGGCGGCCTCGACCAAGGTGAAGCCCAGGCCGCGCAGCGCCGCGAGGTAGTTGCGGTAGGCCTCGGCTACCGACACCGGCTGTTCGCTGTAGACCGTGATCGTGCCCTTCACGCGCGGGTCGATGATGATCTGGCGGTCCAGCATCACGCCGATGGCGCGGGTCACAGCCTCGATGTCGGCGTTGACGAAGTTCAACGTGACCGGCGAGCTGGCCTTCACGGCCGGGCCCTTGCCGGCCCCGGGCCGGCCGCGCTGGAGCGTGGCGCTGTCGGGCTGGGCCTGTGTGGCGCCCTGGGCCAGCAGCAGCGCGGAGACCGCGGCGACGATGGCGGTGCGTGGGAGATTCATGATCATCCGATCGTGAAGACCGAGCGCGCCCCCTGGCGGCGCCCGATGATGTTCAGCAGGTTGTCGAGGGCCTCTTGCCGGCCCGGTGCGGCGCCGGCCTCGAGGACGAAGCGGGTGGTGCCCGCGCTGTTCAGCGTGCCGGTGCCCGTCAGCTGCAGCGCGCCCTCCAGGGTTTGCAGCCGCACCGTGCTGACGCCGGGATTGCCCGGGTCACCGGTCAGCTGCAGCCGGTAGCTGCCCAGTGGCGCGACCGGGGAGACGCGCGAGGACACATTGATCAGGTCGAGCTGCAGCTCGCCGAGCTGCCGCCAGCGGCCCTCCACCCATTCGAGCTGCAGCTCGCGGGCCGACAGTCGCAGCGTGCCGATGGGCTGCAGCGTGTTCAGCGGCGTGCCCAGACCGGCGAGCACGCTGGCCGGCAGCCGCGCCAGCCAGTCGGCGCGGGTGTCGACGCTGAGCTGCAGCCGACCCAGGCCGGGCCGGATGCCGACCAACAGCGTGCCGTTGATGCAGCAGTCCTGCTGCGCCCCGAGCTGCAGCACCAGGCCCCAGTCCTGCAGCTTCGGGAGCATCGACCAGCGCACCCGCCCGGGCAGGGCCGAGGCGTCGCGGCTGCCCTCGCCACCGGTCAGCACCAGCACGCCCGAACCGTTCCAGACGCTGCCGCGGGTGTCGGTGATGAGCAGTCGGTCGCCGCTGGCCGAGGCCAGCGCGCGCGCCAGCCAGCTGGCCGGCGCAAACGCGATGACGGCCAGCAGCAGCCCGAGCAGGCCCGCCGCGAGGCTCCAGCGCCAGGGCGTGGCGTGGCGCACGCCGCGGCTGCCGCCCGGTGGCGGGCCCAGCATCGCGTCGCCCACGAAGGTGGAGCTTGGGGCGTTGCGGCGCGGCCAGGCCATCAGGCGCCTCCCAGGGTCAGCACCAGGCTGCCCGAATAGCCCTTGGGGCCGCGCGAGAGCTGGGCCTCGACCGGCCGGGCGCGGGCCGCGGCGCGCACTTCGCTGAGCCAGGCCTGCAGCATTTCCGGGCTGATGCCGTTGAGCGTGACGACGGCGCGGTCGCCGGTCCGGTTCAGCCGCGCGGCCGGGCCGAGGTGCTCGACCGAGGCAGTCAGCGCGGCCTGGGCCTGGGCGGCCGGTACGCTGGGCGCGGCACGCAGGGCACGCACCTCCTGGGCCTGGGCCTGCATCTGCTGCAGTTGCAGCTCCAGCTTCTCCAGCTCGGCCGGCGCGGCCTTGAGCGTGCGCAGCGCCGGCGCGAGCAGCACACTCCAGGCGATCAGCACGCTGAGCAAGCCGGCCACCAGCAGCAGGGCCAGGCGCTCGCGCTCGCCCAGGGCCTGCCAGCGTGCAAGGGCCTGGGCGCGGGCCTGCTCCAGCTGGGCGGCGACCGCGGAGCCGCCTGAGGGTTTGCGCACGATGGCCATCAGCTCCGTCCTTGAGGATTGGCGCGGCTGATGGTCAGCTTGCCTTCGCCGGTGTCCAGCCGCCAGCCTTCGCTTTGCAGCTGGGAGCGGAAGTTTTCGATCTGCGGCGGCGCCCAGCCCTGCGCCGACAGGGTTAGCCGGCCGGGCTCGAAGGCCAGCGCGTCGGTGGGTGGGCGGTCTGGCGGCCAGGCCGTGGCGGCGGCGGCCAGCAGGGCTTCGAGATCCTGCTCGCCGGCGCTGCCGGCGCTGGCGCGCAGCAGGTCCAGGTTCTTCTGCATCTGCACCGGCGGGTCCAGCGGGTCGCGGATCTGCGGGAAGGCGCTGGTCAGCGTTGCCGAAATGGCCGCGCGCCGGGCCTGGATCTCGCCGTGCTGCCGCCAGGCCCACAGGTTCAGGCCCAGCAACTGCACCGCCAGCAGCGCGGCAATGCCATAGCGCGCCGGCTGCCAGGGCTTGCGCATCAGCCCGCGGCCGAGCAGGCGCAGGGCGCGCGTGCCGCGGGCACGGGGCGCGAGATCGAACTGGCGCAGGTTCCAGGCGCTGTCGAGGACGCCGA
>RXJV01000097.1 GCA_003963075.1 Burkholderiales bacterium | reverse complement strand
GGTCTCGGCCAGCAACTCCGCATAGCAGCTGCGCAGCCGGGTCAGCAGGAAGGGTGCGGTGAACAGCGCGATCGGGGCGCTGCCCGCCGCCACGGTGGGCTGCAAATGCTCCAGCACATGCGGCAGGGACAACTGCTGCAGATGGCCGTGGGTGGTGAAGAAATTGCGCTCGCCGCAGCGATGCATCAGGCCGACCGAGATCGTCGTGTCACGGTCGCAGACCTCCAGCCGCGTCTGCACGCCAGCGAATTGTTCGGCCAGCCAGCGGCCGAAGTGGTCGTTGCCGACGGCAGAGATCAGACGGGCGCTTTGGCCGATGTGGCGGGCGGCGAGGGCGGCATTGGCGGCGGAGCCGCCGGCGCGCAGCTCGCTGCGCGGCATCAGCTGCTCGGTGCCGATCTGCGGCCAGGTGTCGAGGGTGCCGAGGACGAGGTCGACGCCGACATCTCCGACGATGCTCAGCGGGGGAAGGGAAGAAGGGCTTGCCGTGTCCATGGCCGCGGACTGTAGGCGCGGCCCGGACGTCGTGTCAATAAATAAAACCAGTGGATTGAAATATTTATTGACCCCATCGGGCGGCCGCTTTGCGGTGTCCCATCAGCGCGGCCACGTCGACCTCGCTGCGGCGGTCCTGCTGCAGCACCTCCAGCCGCGGAGACAGCATTTCGTAGATCGGCAGCACGGCGGCGCCGAGGAGGGAGGAGTCGTCCTGGCGGTCCGACAGCACGATGCGCGTCTCGGGGCTGCCGATGCCGCCGCGGACCGAGCGATGCCAGGGCTGTGCCAGGACCACCAGCCGCTCGACCAGCACCTTGGGCGCCGAACCGCCGATGACGATGGAGCGTGGGTCGAGCATGTTCTCGATCATGCAGACCGCGTCGCGCAGCCGGTCGGCCGCCTGGCGGCACCAGCGCTGCAGGGCTTCATCCTCGGGCTGTTGCAGGCGCTGCGCGAGGTCGACGGCCCAGACATCGTGGTCCGACACCGCCAGTGCCTCGGCCAGTGAATGCATGGACACATAGCGCTCCAGGCAGCCGCGGTTGCCGCAATAGCAGGGCGTGCCGCCGGGCACGATGGGCACATGGCCGATCTCGGTGGCGTTGCCGTCGGCGCCCGGGTAGGCCGAGCGTCCGATGACCAGCGCGCCGCCGAGGCCGAGGCCGAGGTGGAGGTAGAAAAAATCGTCCAGGTTGCGGGCCACGCCGAACAGTGTTTCGCCGAGCGCACCGGCCACGCTGTCGATCCGGTAGAACAGCGGCAGGCCGGTCACCTGGCCCAGTTCGTCCAGTACCGACAGATCGCTCCAGCCCTCCAGCGCGGTGGGCCCGACGAAGCTGAGCTCGGTGTGCCCGAGCGGGCCGGGCAGGGCGACCCCGATGCCCCAGAGCCGCTCGGTCGACTCGCGCCGCAGCTGGGCCACCAGTTGCAGCATCGCGGCCAGCATCTGGCGGCGGTCGCTGGTGTCCATCTCGACCTCGCAGCGGCTGCGGATCTCGCCGACGAGATTCACCAGCGCCGCCGATGCCCGGCCCGGTTCCAGGCTGATGCCGATGGCGTTGCCGGCCTGCGGATTCAGTTCGAAGGCGATGGGCGGCTGGCCCCGTGTCTTGTCGACCTTCTGGCGCCGCGACACGATCAGGCCGATGGCTTCCAGGTCGTTGGTGATGTTGGCGACCGTCTGCGGGCTCAGGGACACCATGTCGGCGATATCCTTGCGCGACGCGGCGCCCTGCTGGCGGATGAAGTCCAGCACGACGCGGCGGTTGAAGGGCGCGCTGGACTGTTGGGTGGCTCCTCGGCCAGTGGATCTCATGCGGTCGGGCGGTGCAGTGGGTTCGGGGCCTGAGCATGCCAGAAGATAATTACATCTAGGCGATGTATTTATTGACGAGCCGATCCTTGAGGGCTATGGTGCGCGGCCCCAGAACCCGCCCGAGCCGGACCGCCGCCATGACCTCACGCCGCTGCATCACCTCGACCGCGTTGGCAACCTGCCTGGCGGGAAGCCTGTCGGGGGCGCTCGCTGCCGAGCCCGCGCCTGGGCCGACCACGGTGCGGGTGAGCCTGCCCACCGCGGCCTTGCAGGTGCAGATCAACCAGGTCGCGCTGGAGCGCAGCGGCCCGAAGCGGGCGGTGGTGGTCAGCGCCGGCGCAGCCCGCAGCGGACGCTACCGCGTGCTGTGCAATGGCCGCGTGGCGGCCACTGGTGAGTTGAAGGCCTTGCCGGCCTTCACGGCCTGGGGAGCGGGGCGACAGCATTTCGAGGTGGATTTTTCGCGCTGGCAGCAGCCCGGCCGTTGCCAGGTCGAAGCCAGGGTGGGCGGCCGGGTGGCACGGTCCGCCCCGGTGCGCGTGGCCGATGACGCGCTTTTCTCGACCACTGCGCCCGAGCTGCTGAACTATTTCCGGCGCAGCCGCCACACCGGCGACGGCGACCGCCGCATCCGGATCTTCGAGACCGAGCGCTTCGTCGACGTGCATGGCGGCTGGAAGGACGCCGGCGGCGACAGTGGCAAATACCTCTCCCATCTGGGCTATGCCAACTTCTTCAACCCGCAGCAGACCTCGCTGGTGGCCTGGGTGCTGGCCTACACCGCCGACACCGCCGCGCCGCGCTATGAACGTGCCGGGCTGCTGCGGCAGGTGCAGGACGAGGCCTTCTGGGGCGCCGACTACCTGCACCGCATCCTCGACGCCGTGGGCTATTTCTACACGACGGTGTTCGACAAATGGGGCGACGACAAGGCCGAGCGCATGGTGGTGGGCTACGAGGGCGAGGCCGGGACCTACACCTCGCTCTACCGCTCGGCCTACCGGGCCGGCGGCGGCCTGGCGATTGCGGCGCTGGCACGCGCCTCACGACTGGCGGCGCAGACCGGCCGGCAGGGTGAGTTCTCCGGTGACACCTACCGGGCGGATGCGATCAAGGCCTTCGATCACCTGCAGCGGGTCAATGCGCAGTACACGGCCAATGGGGTCGAAAACATCATCGACGACTACAGCGCGCTGATCGCGGCGGTGGAGCTCTTCCATGCCACGCAGCAGGCGCGCTTTCTGGACGCCGCGCGCGACCGGGCCGGGCGCCTGATGGCGCGCCAGACGCCGGAGGGCAGCTTCATCAGTGACGCTGGCAGCCGCCCCTACTACCACGCCGTCGAGGCCGGCCTGCCGGCCCTGAGCCTGGCGCACTACCTCGACATCGAGACCGACGACGCGCGACGCAGCCGCCTTCGGGAGGTCATCCGCGCGGCGCTGAAGCGCGAGGTCGACATCACGCAGCGCGTGCCCAACCCCTTCGGCTACGCCCGCCAGTCCTTCCAACTGGCGCCGCAGGGCCGGGCCGAGGGGCCGGTGCTGGAAGGCTTCTTCATCCCCCACCAGAACGAGACCGGCTATTGGTGGCAGGGCGAGAGCGCCCGGCTGGCGTCCCTGAGCACCGCGATGGTGGCGGCCGGGCGTCGCCTGGGTGCGCCACTGCCGCCCGACTGGGCCGCCTATGCCCAGGCCCAGCTCGACTGGACCCTGGGCGCCAACCCCTACGGTATCTGCATGCTCTACGGCTTCGGCCGGCGCAACCCGCCGGCGGTGCCGTCGAGTGCCGGTGATATGTGGGTTGGCGGCATCTCCAACGGCATCACCGGCGCCGTCGGCAGCGCCACGGGCGAGGGCATGGCCTTCGGCCCGGGGCCCGACGCCGAGCAGTGGCGCTGGGTGGAGCAGTGGCTGCCCCACTCGGCCTGGATGCTGCTGGCAGCGGTCGAGATCGCCCCATCGGCTGTGCAGGCGAACCCGCGCGACCGTTGACGGCGGCCGGCCGGATGCCAGCCGGCGGGTGCTCAGGCCGCCAGCAACTGCCGCAGCACAAAGGGCAGGATGCCGCCGTGGAAGTAGTAGTCCACCTCGATCGCCGTGTCGATGCGCAGCGTCAGCGTCACCGTCTGCGAGCGGCCGTCGGCGCGCGTGATCGTCATCAGCGCATCGCCTTGCGGCTTGATCTCGTCGGCGAGCCGGATGTCGATGGTCTCGCTGCCGGTCAGGCCCAGGGACTCCCAGCTGTCGCCCGGCTTGAACTGCAGCGGCAGCACGCCCATGCCGATCAGGTTGCTGCGGTGGATGCGCTCGAAGCTCTTCGCCACCACGGCCTTGATGCCCAGCAGCTGCGTGCCCTTGGCGGCCCAGTCGCGGCTCGAGCCGGTGCCGTACTCCTCGCCGGCGAAGATCACGGTGGGCGTGCCCTCGGCGATATAGGCCATCGCGGCGTCGTAGATCGTCGTCTGCTGGCCGTCCTTCAGCGTGAAGCCGCCTTCCACCCGCGAGCCGTCCTCGCGGGCCGGCAGCATCAGGTTCTTGACCCGCACATTGGCAAAGGTGCCGCGCATCATCACGTCGTGATTGCCGCGGCGCGCGCCATAGGAGTTGAAATCGGCCTTGAGGACGCCGTTCTCGGTCAGGAACTTGCCGGCCGGCGTGGTCTCCTTGAAGGAGCCGGCCGGGCTGATGTGATCGGTGGTGATCGAGTCGCCGAACAGCGCCATGATGCGGGCGCCCTTGACGCCGGCTTCCAGCGCCTTGGGTTCCATCGTGAAGCCTTCGAAGAACGGCGGCTGGGCGATGTAGGTGCTCTTCGGCCAGTTGTAGACCTGGCCCTTGACGCCCTGGATCGCATCCCACAGCTTGCCGGGCTTCTTCGCGACCTTGTCGTAGTTGGCCTTGAACGCCTTCGCGTTCATCGCATGCTTCATCAGCTTGTAGATCTCGTCGCTGGTCGGCCAGATGTCGCCGAGGTAGACCGGCTTGCCCTTCTTGCCGGTGCCCACCGGCTCGGTCATCAGGTCGCGCGTCACGTTGCCGGCAATCGCGTAGGCGACGACCAGCGGCGGGCTGGCCAGGAAGTTGGCCTTCAGATTGGGATGGATGCGCGCCTCGAAATTGCGGTTGCCCGACAGCACGGCGGCGCAGACCAGGTCGTTGTCCTGGATCAGCTTGTTGAGCTCCGGCGTCAGGTCGCCGGCATTGCCGATGCAGGTGGTGCAGCCATAGGCCGCCACGTTGAAGCCCAGCTTCTCCAGGTAGGGCAGCAGGCCGGCCTTCTCCAGGTACTCGGTGACGATGCGCGAGCCCGGGGCCAGCGAGGTCTTGATGTGGGGCTGCACCTTCAGCCCGGCCTCCACCGCCTTCTTGGCCAGCAGGCCGGCGGCCAGCAGCACGCCGGGGTTGCTGGTGTTGGTGCAGGAGGTGATGGCGGCGATCAGCACGTCGCCGTTCCTGATCTCCAGCCCGGACTCGGTCTTGAAGGTCTTGGCCAGCTTGTCCGCCGGCTGGTTGAAGCCGTTCTCCGCGACCGGCTTGCTGAACAGCTCGCCGAATTTTGAGGACAGGTGGGTGATCTCGATGCGGTCCTGCGGGCGCTTGGGGCCGGCGAGGCTGGGGGCCACAGTGCCAAGGTCCAGCGTGACGACCGAGCTGTAATCGATGTCGCCGTGCTTGGGCACGCCGAACAGCTTCTGTGCCTTCCAGTAGGCCTCGAAGGCCTCGATCTCGCTCTTGCTGCGGCCGGTGCCCTTGAAATAGTCGACCGTCTTGTCGTCGACCGGGAAGAAGCCCAGGGTTGCACCGTATTCCGGCGCCATGTTGGCGATGGTGGCGCGGTCGGGCAGGGCGAGGCTGGCCGTGCCCTCGCCAAAGAACTCGACGAACTTGCCGACCACCTTGTGCTTGCGCAGGATCTCGGTGACGGTCAGCACCAGGTCGGTGGCGGTCACCCCTTCGCGCAGCCGGCCGGTCAGCTCGAAGCCGACGACATCGGGCGTCAGGAAGTAGACCGGCTGGCCCAGCATGCCGGCCTCGGCCTCGATGCCGCCCACGCCCCAGCCGACAACGCCGATGCCGTTGATCATCGTGGTGTGGCTGTCGGTGCCGACCAGGCTGTCGGGGTAGTAGACGCCGTCACGGCCCTTGTGCACGCCGCGCGCCAGGTATTCCAGGTTGACCTGGTGGACGATGCCGAAGCCCGGCGGCACGACGCCGAAGGTGTCGAAGGCCTGCATGCCCCACTTCATGAACTCGTAGCGCTCGCGGTTGCGCTCGAACTCCAGCTTCATGTTCAGGTCGAGTGACTTCTTGCTGCCGTAGTGGTCGATCATCACGCTGTGGTCGACGACCAGGTCCACCGGCACCAGGGGCTCGATGGTCTTGGGGTTCTTGCCCAACGTCGCCGCCACATTGCGCATCGCCGCCAGGTCGGCCAGCAGCGGCACGCCGGTGAAGTCCTGCAGCACCACGCGGGCGACCACAAAGGGGATCTCGGCGCTGCGCTCAGCGGTCGGCCGCCAGTTCGCCAACTGCTCGACATGCTCCCTGGCGACCTTCTGCCCGTCGCAGTTGCGCAGCACGCTCTCCAGCACGATGCGCAGCGACACCGGCATGCGGTTCACATTGGCGAAGGCCTTGGCCAGCTTGGGCAGCGAGAAGAAGCGCCCGGTCTTGCCGGACGCGGTTTTGAACTCGGCCTGGGTGCTGGCGAAAGCGTGAGTGGCTCCGGACGGGGATTTCGGCATGGCGTTGCTCCTTTAGGATGCGGGCCATTTTGGCGAGCTTGTGTGGACTTGTGTGAAACGCGCCGTCCGGCCCGCCTTGAAAGACCGATCTTGAGCGGCCGCCCCCGACTTTTCCCTCTGACCTGGCCGCTGCTGCTGGAACTGCTGCTCGGCATCGGCATCGGTGTCATCGGCACCGCGCTCGCCGCGCGGCTGTCGGACCTCAGCGGCGCCGCGTTCGGCATCGCCAACCAGGTGTTCGCGGCGCTGTTCGTGCTGTTTCGCGTCATTGGCGCCGGCGTCAGCGTGGCCGTGACCCAGGCCCTGGGCGCCGGCCGGCGTGACCAGGCCGACGCCGTCGCCCGGGCCGTGGTGGGGGCCAGCACCTGGCTGGGCGTCGGCGGCGCCTGCGTCGCGCTGCTGGCGGCCGGGCCGCTGCTGGGCCTGGTGAACACGCCGGCCGAGGTGGAGCCGCTGGCGCGTGGCCTGCTGCAGGCCTTGGCGCCGGCGCTGCTGCTCGACGCCTGGAACGCCAACATGTCCAGCGTCATGCGGGCCCACCTGCGCAGCCGAGAGGCGCTGGGCGTCGTCATCGTCATCCAGATCGTCACGCTGGCCGTCGCCTTGCTGGCCATGCCCGGCATGGGCCTGCCGGGCTATGCGCTGGCCTGTGCCTGCGGCCGTGGAATTGGGCTGGCCCTGCACATCACGCTGTGGCGGGCGCGGCTGAAGCTGCGGCTGCGCAGCGCCGACTGGTGGCGGCTGGTGCGGGCGCCCCTGGCCACCGTGCTGCACATCGGCGTGCCGGGTGCGGCCGAGAACATCGCCTGGCGGCTGGCCTTCATGACCAGCCTGGCCGCCGTCGCCCAGCTCGGGGCCCTGGCGCTGGCGACCCATGCCTACACGATGCAGTTCCTGCACGTGATCCTGATGTTTGGCCTCGCGGTGGGCTTTGCGGTGGAGATCCTGGTCGGCCACATGATCGGCGCCGGGGAGCTGCACGCGGCGCACAAGCTGGTGCGCAAGTCCCTGGCCCTGGGCCTCGTCGTGGCCTTCCTGGTGGCGGGCAGCTTTGCGCTGGCCGGGCCCTGGCTGCTGGCGCAATTCACCGCCGATGCCGAGATCATCCGCCTCGGCTGCACGCTGCTGTGGTGGACGGTGCTGCTGGAACCGGGCCGCACCTTCAACCTGGTCGTCATCAACGCGTTGCGGGCGACCGGCGATGCACGCTACCCGGTCATCGCCGGTGCGGCCTCGATGGCCGTGTTGCTGGCGGGCGGCAGCTGGTTCCTGGGCGTCCACCTGGGCATGGGCCTGGTGGGGGTGTGGATCGCCTACGCCGCCGATGAGTGGATCCGGGGTCTGCTGATGTGGCGGCGTTGGGCGACACTCGGCTGGCTGCCCCATGCGCGGGCGGCGCACCGCAGGCTGCGTCGCGCCCAGGTCGGGTGAATCGGTATTTTCCTAGCCAGTAAAACTTGAGGGATGTTTTCTACAATGCGCCCCTTTCGCCTTGCCCATGCCACGCCCATGAAGTCTCCTCTGCCCCGCCTTGCGGCACTGACCCTGCTGGTCGCGTCAGCCCTGGCCCAGGCCCAGCAGCCCGCGGTGATCTTCGACATGGGCGGCAAGTTCGACAAATCCTTCAACCAGGCCGGCTATGCCGGTGCCGAGCAGTGGAAGAAGGAGTCCGGCAAGGCCTATCTCGAGTTCGAGATCAGCAACGACACGCAGCGCGTGCAGGCCATCCGCCGCATGGCCGAGAAGGGCGCCAGCCCCATCATCAGCATCGGCTTTGCCCAGGCCTCGGCGCTGCAGCAGGTGGCCAAGGACTTCCCCAAGACCCAGTTCGCGATCATCGATGCGCAGGTCAACCTGCCCAACGTGCAGTCGGTGCTGTTCAAGGAGCATGAGGGCAGCTACCTGGTCGGCGCGATGGCCGCGCTGGCCTCCAAGACCCACAAGGTCGGCTTCATCGGCGGCATGGACATTCCGCTGATCCGCAAATTCCAGTGCGGCTACGAGCAGGGCGCCAAGGCGACCGACCCCAAGATCGAGGTGTTCTCGAACATGACGGGTACCACCTCGACCGCCTGGAATGACCCGACCCGCGGCGGTGAGCTGGCCAAGGCCCAGTTCACCAAGGGCTCGGACATCGTCTTCGCCGCGGCCGGCGGCACCGGCGTGGGCGTCTACCAGGCGGCCAAGGACGCCGGCAAGCTGGCCATCGGCGTGGACAGCAACCAGAACCATCTGCAACCCGGCACGATGCTGACCTCCATGGTCAAGCGCGTCGATCTGGCGGTCTACAACGTGCTCAAGGGCTGGAAGCCCGGCGTGCAGGTGCTGGGCCTGAAGGAAGGCGGCGTGGACTATGCCGTCGATGAACACAACGCCAAGCTGCTCACGCCCGCGCTCAAGGGCAAGGTCGATGCCGTGAAGGCCGACATCATCGCCGGCAAGGTGAAGGTGGCCGACTACATGGCCGACAACGCCTGCAAGTTCTGAGCGGTGTCGCGGTGACTCCGCCGGCCGTCCGCCTTCAGGGCATTTCCAAGCGCTTTGGCGCCGTCCAGGCCAACCGCGACGTCAGTTTCGACATCGCGGCCGGCAGCGTGCATGGCCTCGTCGGCGAGAACGGCGCCGGCAAGAGCACGCTGATGGCCATCCTCTACGGCTACTACCACGCCGACGCCGGAACCCTCGAGGTCAACGGCCAGCCGGCCCAGATCGCCAACTCCCAGCAGGCCATCGCCCTGGGCATCGGCATGGTGCACCAGCACTTCATGCTGGTCGACACGCTGACCTGCCTGGAAAACATCATGCTCGGCGCCGAAGGCGGTTTCTTCCTGACGCCCTCCAAGGCCAGGGTGCGCGCCAGGCTCGAGGCGCTGATGGCCGAGACCGGGCTGCAGGTGCCCCTCGACGCCGTCGTGGCCGACCTGCCGGTGGGCGAGCTGCAGCGGCTGGAGATCCTGAAGGCACTGTACCGCGGCGCCAGGATCCTGATCCTGGACGAACCGACCGCGGTGCTGACGCCGCAGGAGACCGACCAGCTCTTCGTCACGCTGCGCCGGCTGCAGCAGCTGGGCACGACGCTGATCCTCATCACGCACAAGCTGCGCGAGGTGATGAGCCTGTGCAGCGCGGTCACGGTGATGCGTGCCGGCCAGGTCGTCGAGACCCGCCCGATTGCCGGCTGGAGCGAGGCCTCGCTCGCCGAGTCCATGGTTGGCCGTAAGGTCACATTGGGCCGGCCCGAAGGGCTGGAGATCAAGACGGGCGAGGTGCGCCTGCAGGCGACCGGCCTGAGCCTGAAGCATGCCAACGGCGTGCCGGCGCTGAAGGACGTGAGCCTGAGTCTGCGCGCCGGCGAGATCGTCGGCGTGGCCGGTGTGTCGGGCAATGGCCAGAGCGAGCTGCTGGAGGTGCTCAGCGGCCTGCGCGCGCCCGAGGGCGGCCAGTTGGACCTTGGCGGCCAGCGCTTCACGCCCGAGGCCTGGCTGGACACCGCCCAGGCCCGCCCACTGCGCCTGGCCCATGTGCCCGAGGACCGGCATGCCGTGGGCCTGGTGATGAGCTTCCCGGCCTGGGAGTCCGCCGTGCTGGGCTACCAGAACCTGCCCAAGTACCGCCGCGGCGCCGCGATGAACCACGCGGCCATGCAGGCGGCCACGCGCGAGATGCAGGAACGCTTCGACGTGCGCCCCCGCGATGAGAACCTGGGCTCCAGCAAGTTCTCCGGCGGCAACCAGCAGAAGCTGATCCTCGCCCGCGAGATCGGCGAGCAGCCGACCGTGCTGCTGGTGGGCCAGCCCACGCGTGGGGTCGACATCGGCGCCATCGAGTTCATCCACCACCAGCTGCGCGCGCTGCGTGACGCCGGCTGTGCGGTGCTGCTGGTCAGCAGCGAGCTGGACGAGATCCTCGCGCTGGCCGACCGCGTCGTCGTCATGAATGCCGGGCGCATCACCGGCGAGCTGTCCATCGACGAATGCGATGAACGGCGCCTGGGCCTGCTGATGGCCGCACAAGAAGAACGAGCGGTCGCATGAGCCAGCCCATCCAACTCCCGAAGTGGATCGACATCGGCCTGCTGCCGCTGTGGAACCTCGGCATCGCGCTGCTTGTGGCCGGCGGGGTCGTCATGCTCATCGGCCACAGCCCCTGGCAGGCATTGAGCGTGTTGCTGAATGGCGCGCTCGGCAGCGCGCGCGGCCTCGGCTATTCGCTGTACTACGCGACGACCTTCATCTTCACGGGTCTGGCCGTGGCCGTGGCCATTCATGCCGGCCTGTTCAATATCGGCGGCGAGGGGCAGGCGACGCTGGGCGGCGTGGGCGTGACCCTGATCGCGCTGTGGCTGGGTGCCAAGCTGCCGGCCGTCGTGATGCTGCCTTTGCTGGTGCTGGCCGCCGCGGGCTTCGGCATGCTGTGGGCGGCCGTGCCGGCGTATCTGCAAGCCTGGCGGGGCAGCCACATCGTCATCACGACCATCATGTTCAACTTCCTCGCCGCCGGGCTGAACAGCTATCTGCTGGTGAACTGGCTGCGCCCGGCCGGCAGCATGGCGGTCGAGTCGGCCGAGTTTGCCGACAGCGCCCGCATGCCGGCCCTGCACCAGATCGCCGCCGCGCTGGGCTATGAGCTGCCATCGTCGCCGCTCAACCTCAGCCTCGTCATCGCGCTGCTGGCCTGTGCCTTCGTCGGCTGGTTCTTGTGGAAGAGCGCCGCCGGCTATGCGGTGCGGGCCGTCGGCAGCGCGCCGCGCGCCGCCCACTACGCCGGCATCCGGCCGCGCGCCCAGGTGCTGCTGGCCATGGCCCTCTCGGGTGCGCTGGCAGGCATGATCGGCATCAACGAGATCTCGGGCGTGCAAGGCAAGCTGACGCTGGACTTCGTCGCCGGCGCCGGCTTCACTGGCATCGCGGTGTCGCTGATGGGCCGCAACCATCCGTTCGGCATCATCCTCGCGTCGCTGCTGTTCGGCGTGCTCTACCAGGGTGGCGTCGAGGTGAGCTTTGAGCTGCAGGGCTTCAGCCGCGAGATGGTCGTCACGGCCCAGGGCCTGATCGTGCTGTTCTCCGGCGCGATGGCCACCGTCAGCGCGCCGCTGTTCGCGCGCCTGTACGCTGGCATCAAGGGAGGCCGCTGATGGATGAAGTCCTGATCGCCTCGGTGATCGCGTCGACGCTGCGCGTCAGCGCGCCGCTGCTGCTGTGCGCAATGGCGGGCGTGCTGTCCGAGCGCGCCGGCGTCGTCGACCTGGGCCTCGAGGGCAAGATGCTGTTCGCGGCCTTCGCCGCGGCGGCGACCGCATCGGTCACGCATTCGACCGGCCTCGGGCTGCTGGCCGCCATCGCTGTCGCAAGCATCGCCTCGATGCTGCACGGCTTTGCCTGCGTGACCCACCGCGGCGACCAGGTCGTCTCCGGCGTCGCGCTGAACATGATCGCCGCCGGCCTGACGGTGGTGCTGGGCATCGCCTGGTTCCAGCAGGGCGGCCAGACGCCGCCGATCGACCCCGCCGTGCGCCTGACGGCCCTGGTGCCGGCCTTTGCCGAGCCGCAAGCCAGTCATTGGGTCGCGTCGGTCTTGGGCCATGGCCTGCTGAGCCACAACCTGCTGGTCTATGCCGCCTTCCTGATGGTCGGCGCGGTGTGGTTCCTTCTGGAGCGCACCCGTCCGGGCCTGCGCCTGCGCGCGGTCGGCGAGAACCCGGCCATGGTCGAGGCGGCCGGCGTGTCCGTGCAGGGCCTGCGCTACCAGGCGCTGCTGATGAACGGCGTGCTCTGCGGCCTGGCGGGGGCCTACCTGACCCTGGCCCAGAACGCCTCCTTCTCGCCCAACATGACCGCCGGCCGCGGCTTCATCGCGCTGGCGGCGATGATCTTCGGCAAATGGAAGCCGCTGCCGACCCTGGGCGCCTGTCTGCTGTTCGGCTTCCTCGATGCGGTGGCCATCCGGATGCAGGGCGTGCAACTGCCGGGTATCGGCGAGGTGCCGGTGCAGCTGATCCAGGCGCTGCCCTACATCCTGACGGTGGTGCTGCTGGCCGGCTTCATCGGCTCCGCCATTGCGCCCAAGGCGCTGGGGCGGCCCTATGTGAAGGAGCGCTGAAATGGAACTGAGCCAAGACCTGCTGGACCGCCTGCTCGCCGAATCGCTGCGCGCCCGCGAGTTCTCGCATTCGCCCTATTCGAAGTACAAGGTCGGCGTCGCCATCCTCGACGAGCAGGGCCGCATCCACATCGGCGCCAATATGGAGAACGCCTCCTACCCGCAGGGCTGGTGCGCCGAGCCCTCGGCGCTGACGGCCATGATCATGGCCGGCGGCAAGCGGGCCTTGGTGGCGCTGGTGACCGGCCCGGGCCCGGACATCATCACGCCCTGCGGCGGCTGCCGCCAGAAGCTGCGCGAGTTCTCCGTGCCCGACGAGCTGGTCATCATCGCCGGCGATCCTGGCGGCATCCGCCAACGCTGGACCCTGGCCGAGCTGTTGCCGCACAGCTTCGGGCCCTCCCACCTGAATTTCTGAGGTTTCCCATGATCGACAACAAGACCCTCGACGTCGCGATCACCGCGAGCGTCGACAAGCTGCAATCCCTGTTCGGCACCGCGCCGGAAGTCGCCGTCGTGCTCGGCTCCGGCTGGGCCGGCGCCGTCAGCCATGTGCAGGGCGGCCAGCACCTGTCCTATGCCGAACTGCCGGCCTTCCCCCAGCCCAAGGTCGAGGGCCATGTCAACGAGGTCGTCGTTGGCAGCATCGGTGAGCAGCGCGTGATCTTCCTGCGCGGCCGGGCCCACACCTACGAAAGCGGCGAGTGCACCGGCATGGCCGGCGCCATCCGCACCTTGAAGCGTTGGGGCGTCAAGCTGCTGCTGCAGACCAATGCCTCGGGTTCGCTGCGCGGCCACATGCCGCCCGGCAGCCTGATGCTGATTGCCGACCACATCAACGCGCCGCAACGCAGCCCGCTGGTGGGCGAGCAGGGCAGCCACCGCTTCGTGGACATGGTCAACGCCTATGACGCCGACCTGCGCCGCCACGCGCTGGCCCTGGCCAAGCGCGAGAACCTGATGCTGGGCGAGGGCACCTACTGCTGGGCGCTGGGCCCGCAATTCGAGACCGCCGCCGAGATCCGCATGTTCGCGGCCTGGGGCGCCGACGCGGTCGGCATGAGCACCGTGCCCGAGACCATCCTGGCCCGCCATGCCGGCCTGAAGGTGATGGGCCTTGCGCTGATGACCAATATGGCCGCCGGCCTGTCGGCCGAGGCGCTGACGCACGACCTGACGCTGAAGCAGGCCCAGGCCTCGGGCGAGCGCGCGGCCGGCTTCCTGGCCGCCTTGGTCGCCAGCCTGAAGGACGTCGTGTTGTGACCACCGATCTGAAGGCGGCAGCCCGCACGGCGCTGGCCTGCCTGGACCTCACCAGCCTGAACGACGCCGACACCGCCGCCGACATCGACGCCCTGTGCCGCCGCGCGCAGAGCGCCCACGGCCCGGTGGCCGCTGTCTGCGTCTGGCCGCGCTTCGTGGCCCAGGCGCGGGCGACGCTGCCGACCACGATCAAGGTCGCAGCCGTCGCCAACTTTCCCGACGGCGCGCTGGACCTGCCGCGGGCGCTGGCCGACGTGGCCGCCATCGCCCAGGCTGGCGGCAATGAGGTCGACGTGGTGCTGCCCTGGCGCGCGCTGCTGGCCGGCCAGGTCAGCGAGGTGAGCGAGTTCCTGTCCGAAGTCCGCTTCGCCAGCCGCCCGCTGACGCTCAAGGTCATCATCGAATCGGGCGAGCTGGGCACGGCCGAGCGCATCGCGCAGGCCACGCGGCTGGCCCTCGCCGCGGGCGCCGACTTCGTCAAGACCAGCACCGGCAAGACGGCCGTGGGCGCCACGCCCGAGGCGGCGGCGGTGATGCTGAAGGAGATCAAGGCCAGCGGCCTGTCATCGGCCGGCTTCAAGGCCTCCGGCGGCGTGCGCTCGGTGGCGGACGCCGCCGGCTATATCGCCCAGACCGAGGCCGCCCTCGGCGCCGCCGCGCTGAACCCGCTGCGCCTGCGCTTTGGCGCCAGCGGCCTGCTGACCGACATCGAGGCCGTGCTCGCGGGCGCCGCCTCCACCGCGTCCGACGCGGCTTACTGATCCTCATCCTATGCTTGCCCAAGAAATCATCCGCGCCAAGCGCGACGGCCACGCGCTCAACGAAGCGCAGATCCAGCACTTCGTCCGTGGCCTGGTCGACAACTCCTGGAGCGAGGGCCAGGTGGCCGCGCTCGGCATGGCCGTGTTCCTGAAGGGCATGGGCCGGGACGAAGCGGTGCTGCTGACCCGCGCGATGATGAATTCCGGCCGTGTGATGCGCTGGCCCGATATGCCCGGCCCGGTGCTGGACAAGCACAGCAGCGGCGGCGTGGGCGACAAGGTCAGCCTGATGCTGGCGCCCATGGTCGCGGCCTGCGGCGGCTATGTGCCGATGATTGCGGGCCGGGGCCTTGGCCACACCGGCGGCACGGTCGACAAGCTGGAGGCCATCCCCGGCTACACGACCACTCCCGACCCGGCCCGGTTCGACCAGATCGTCCGCTCCCTCGGCTGCGCCATCATCGGCCAGACGGCCGACTTGGCGCCCGCCGACAAGCGCTTCTACGCGACGCGCGACGTGACCGCCACGGTGGAAAGCGTGCCGCTGATCACCGCCAGCATCCTGTCCAAGAAGCTCGCCGCCGGCCTCGAAGGCCTGGCGATGGACATCAAATGCGGCAGCGGCGCGTTTGCGTCCACGCCCGAGTTTGCGAAGGAGCTGGCCGAGAGCATCGTCGCGGTGGCAGGCGGCGCGGGCCTGAAGACGCGCGCGCTGATCACCGACATGAACCAGATCCTGGGCAGCGATGTCGGCAACGCGCTGGAAGTGCTGGAGACGGTCCGCTACCTGACCGGCGAGCACCGCGAGCCGCGCCTGCACGAGGTCACGCTGGCGCTGTGCGCCGAGATGCTGGTGCTGGGCGGCCTCGCCACCGACACCGCCGCCGCACGCGTGAAGCTGCAGGTGGCCCTGGACTCCGGCGCCGCGGCCGAGAAGTTCGCGCAGATGGTCGTGGCCCTCGGCGGCCCGGCCGATCTGCTGGAGCGCCCCGAGGCCTATCTGGCGGCCGCGCCGATCGTCAAGCCGGTCGCGGCTCCTCGGGCCGGCGTCATCACGACGATGGCGACCCGCGAGCTTGGCGTGACCATCGTCGAGCTGGGCGGCGGCCGGCGCCAGGCGGCAGATGCCATCGACATGCGCGTCGGTTTCTCGGCCGTGAAGCCCGTCGGCACGCGGGTCGCCGCCGGCGAGCCGCTGGCGCTGATCCACGCGGCCGACGAGGCCGGCGCGGACCGCGCCATCGCGTCCTACCTCGCCGCCGTTGGGCTGGGCGATGCCGAGGTGGCCGCCACGCCGCTGGTCATGGCGACAATCGGCTGATGGCAGAACAGCACAGCAACCCGCCGCAGGAGCCGCCCCGCCGCGCGATCAAGAGCTTTGTCACCCGCGCCGGCCGCATGGGCACCGGCCAGATCAAGGCGCTGGCCGAACTCGGCCCCAAGTTCGTGCTGCCCTACCAGGGGGAGCGCCTCGACCCGGCCCAGGTGTTTGGCCGCCAGGCGCCGCTGGTGCTGGAAATCGGCTTTGGCATGGGCGGCGCCACCGCCGAGATCGCCCAGACCCTGCCGGACCACGACTTCATCGGCTGCGAGGTGCATGAGCCCGGCGTCGGCGCGCTGCTCAAGCTCATCGACGAGAAGCAGATCGCCAACATCCGCATCGTCCAGCATGACGCGGTCGAGGTGCTGCGCGACATGATCGGCCCGGGCGTGCTGGCCGGTGTGCACATCTTCTTCCCCGACCCCTGGCACAAGAAGCGCCACAACAAGCGCCGGCTGATCCAGACGGAGTTCGTTGCCCAGCTGGTGCAGCACCTGGCCCCCGGGGGCTATCTGCACTGCGCGACCGACTGGCAGCCCTATGCCGAGCAGATGCTGGAGGTGCTGACGGCCGAGCCCGCGCTGCTGAACACCGCGCCCGGCTATGCTGACAAGCCGGCCTACCGCCCGTTGACCAAGTTCGAGAACCGCGGCATCAAGCTCGGACATGGCGTGTGGGACCTGGTGTTCAGGAAGCGCTGATGACATCCCCACTGCAAGGCAAACACATCTTGCTCGCGATGACCGGTGGC